>NZ_AECZ01000033.1 GCF_000179555.1 Solidesulfovibrio fructosivorans JJ] | reverse complement strand
TGTGGGGAGGGAGGCCCCTTTTTTCAAAAAGGGGCCTCCCTCCCCACAATCCGCAACCACCAAACCACCGCCATGCTCGAAAATCTCTCCATCGTCCTTTTCCGGCCCAAGTTCTCCGAGAACGTCGGCGCGGCGGCCAGGGCCTGCGCCAACATGGGCGTTTCGCGTTTGCTTTTGGTCGAGCCGTCGGCGTTTGACCTCGACCGGGCGCGCCCCATGGCCACGAGCAAGGGCGGCCTGTTGCTGGAGAAGCTGGAATTTTATCCGACGCTGGCCGAGGCCGTGGCCGGGGCGGAGCTGGTTTTCGGCACCACGGCGCGGCTTGGCGGCTGGCGCACGGGGATCATAACCCCGGAGCAGGCCGCGGCCTCGGCCTGTCCCACGCTGGCGGCCGGCGGCAAGGTGGCCGTGGTGTTCGGCCCCGAGGACGCGGGGCTTTCCAACCACGAAACCCAGCTGTGCGGCCGGCTGGTCAACATCCCCACCTCGGACGCGGCCACCTCGCTCAACCTGGCCCAGGCCGTGCTCGTCATGTGCTATGAGATGTTCAAGGCCGCAACAGGGCACGTTGGCGAACCGGCCGGCCCGACGCCGGCGCGCACGGTCACCCATGCCGAGCGGGAAGCGCTTTTCGCGGCGCTTCGCCGGACCCTTCTGTCCATCGACTTCATCAAGCCCGACAATCCGGATTACTGGATGCTGCCGGTGCGGCGCTTCATCGACCGCGTGGGCCTCAAACGCCAGGAATACAGCCTGCTGATGGGCGTGTGCCGCCAGATCAAGTGGGCGCTCGGTTCGGGCGGCAAAAAGGATCAAGCGGACTAGGAGCTCTCCACCCTCCACGCGGCCGGGGGGAAATACGGGCCGTTCCAACGAGCATTCCCCTCCCGCGCCGCCCGCTTAAACCGCCGGCCATGGACAGGGCTGCGCCAAGCCCGTATCAAACGTGCCATGCCGCCCCGCCGGAAAAAGAGAGGATACGCCCCATGAGTGATGCCGCGCCGCGTGAGCCGGCCAAGGTCTATTTCGCCGATCTGCGGGCCCGCGCCGCCAACAAGAACCGCACGGCCAAGATCAAAAAACTGTTCGAGGCGGCGGGATTCGACAACATCATCGCCAGGGGCGACCTGACCGCCGTCAAGGCCCATTTTGGGGAACGCGGCTGCGACACCCACATAAGCCCCACCCACGCCCGGACCGTGGTCGAACGGATCAAGGCCTGCGGCGGCCGGCCCTTCGTCACCGACACCAACACCCTCTACTCCGGCTCGCGCCACAATTCCGTGGACCACATCGCCACGGCCGTGGAGCACGGCTTCGACTACGCGGTGCTCGGCGCGCCGGTCATCATCGCCGACGGCCTGGACAGCACCAACATCGTGGAGGTGGAAATCCCGGGCAAGCACTTCGACAAGGTGAAGATTGCCGGCGACATCGCCCGTGCCGACGCCCTGATCGTGCTGTCCCATTTCAAGGGCCACGAGCTGGCCGGCTTCGGCGGCGCGGTCAAGAACCTGGGCATGGGCTGCGCCCCGCGCGCCGGCAAGCAGGACCAGCACTGCGTGCGCTTCGTCGTGGAGCCGAAAAAATGCATCGGTTGTGGCCAGTGCGTCGCGGTCTGCCCGGCCGGGGCGGCCACCATGCAGGACAAAAAAGCCTTCATCGAAAAGGCGATCTGCATCGGCTGCGGCGAATGCCTGACCGTGTGCCCGAAAAAGGCCATGCGCATCGACTGGCACACCGAGATCGTGCCCTTCATGGAGCGGCTGGTGGAATACGCCTACGGCGCGGTGGCCGGGAAACAGGGAAAGGCGGGCTTTTTCAACTTTCTGACCAACGTCACCCCGGACTGCGACTGCGTGCCCTGGTCGGACGCGCCCATCGTGCCGGACATCGGCTTTCTGGCCTCCAGCGACCCGGTGGCGCTGGACAAGGCCTGCCTGGACCTCGTCAACGAGCAGGCGGCCTGCCCGGACTGCCAGCTCGAGCACGGGCTCGGCGTCGGCGACGACAAGTTCACGGCGCTTTGGAAGTGGACGCGCGGCGACGTGACCTTCACCCATGGCGCGGCCATGGGACTCGGCACCCCGGAATACGAACTGATCAAGGTCGTCTGACGCATCACTGCCTCGAAACGACAAGGCCCGCCGCGTTCGCGACGGGCTTTTTTTACGGCTTCCGGTGCATGGTGATGGAGCGGATGCAGCCTTCGGTGGCCGAGGCCGCCTTGCGCTGCATGTCTTCCGGCATGACGCCGTGGCGCAGGATGTAGTCCACGGTCCGGGAATTGAGCAGCGCGCCGGTCTGCTGCATGGCGCATTTGCAGATGGCCACGGTCTGGGCCCTGGTGTAGCCCTTCTGGGCGAAGGCGGCCTCCTGTTGCAGGCACTGGGCGGTCAGCTTGCGGGTCAGGGCCTCGCGCATCTCCGGGGTGACCCGCCGGCCCGCCGCCAGGGCGACCGTCGGGACCACAACCAACAAAAGCAGTATCACCATCGATTTCACAGGGTTCCCTCCCCGACAAAAAGCCGAAAGGCCTTTTTGCCATTCTTTCCCCCACATACACCCCTTGAAAAGTTTTTGAAGGGGGTCCAGGGGGAAACTTTTTTCAAAAAGTTTCCCCCTGGCCGCCGGAGGCATCTTCCCAACTTCTCCCACCCCCCTACTCCTTCACCATATTCGGGTGGTGGACCTCGCCGCCTTCCATCTCCACGGTATGGCAGACGTCGCAGCGCTTGCCCGAGCCGACCACGCCGGGCACGCCCATGTACTGCATGCCGGGGATGTTATTGATGTCGACGCCGTAGTCGTTGACCGCGACAAAGGTGGCGTGGGGGCTGCCGTGGCAGGCCGCGCAGGGCACGTTGCCGGTGTATTCCTTGCGGTTGCGGAAAAGCTGCGTGGCGTTGGCCGTCCAGGTGTTAAAGGCCGTGGCGTGCGTGCCCGGCAGCATGAAGTCCTTGTGGCAGGTCAGGCAGTCCGGCTCCTGCATCCAGGCGGCCCGGGGCTTCACGTCGGACACGGCGGCCACGCTTCGCGGCGTAAGCGGCTTCATGAGCCAATCCGCCGCCTTCTTGCCGACCATGCGCTCATGGCGCAGCAGCGACAAGGCGTGGTCCTCCATGTAGCCGTGGCAGTTGACGCAGGTAACCCCGGCCGCGCTGTGGTTGTCGCGCTGGGCCTGGGTCACGCCGTCCGGGGCCGTGGGGTGACAGTTGGCGCAGACCTTGGCGTCGCCGCCGGCGAGGTAGGAGGCGTGGAAGCCGTGGATGGCGGCGGAAAGCGACAGCAGCGCCTTGCCGTCCTTGGCCGAAACGCCGGCATTGGGCCCGGCGTCGGGATGGCAGCTCTGGCAAGCCACGGGATTGCCGGCGGCGGCCCGGGCGGACAGGTCCGTGCCGTTTCGCCGGTCGTGCACGGCCAGAATGCCTTTGGCGGTCTCCGTGGACACGCCGGTGACGCCGTCCACGCCGGGAGCGCCGCCATGGCAGGTGTGGCAGCGCATTTCCGTGGAGGCGGGAGCCACGGCCTTGGTCGCGGCCAGCACCTCGCCGGTCTTGGCGTCCCTGGCCGTCAGGGTGAAAACCGGATAGGGGTTCACGCCGCCCTTTTCGGGATAGGGCGTGACCGGGATGCCGGCGGCGGCAAAGAGCTTGTCTCCGGCCTTCATCTCGCCGTCCGGCCTGAGTCCCGTCAGCGACACGTCGGGCGCAAGTTCTTTGCCGACAAGCGCCTTGGAGTACTTCCAGAAATCCGACCGGGCCGCCGGGTGCTTGAAACCCTCCGGCGCGGCGTAGGCCAGGGTCACGTCCTTGGTCACCACCTCGGGCATGACATCGCGCCTTATAAGCACCGCCTCGAGCGTGTTGCCCGGCACGGACAGCGAAAACGAACCGTCGCAGCCGGCCGTGGCCACCACGCCCAGGCTGTTGAACCCGATCAGGAGATACGGCGAGGATGCGGCGTCAAAGGCCGGAAGATCGACCGTTACCGGTTCGATGGACACGGGTTTTGGCTTTACCGGCTTTTTCCCGTTGATGCCTTCCGCGATATAGGCGGCCAGGGCGTCGCGCTCGTCTTTGTCGCCGAGAAAGGGCGGCATCTGGGTGAAGAGCTTGCCCTGCCCGGTCAGGTAGGCGGCCACGCCGGCCGCGCCGATATGGCCGGTGTAGTCCCGGATGTCCTTGAACGGCCCGCCCACGGAATGGCAGGCCAGGCACTGCAGGTCGTAGAGTTCCTTGCCGGCGGCCAAGCGGTTTTCCGGGGTCACCCGCTTGATCTTGGCCCACTTGGTCCGGGGCAGAAACGGCGCGTCGTAGGGCGCGACGCTCGTGGGCCGGATGTCCGTGGCCCAAAGCTGGCCGTAGACGAGCCAGGGCTTTCTGGCCGCCTCGCGGATGGTCTCGAAGGTCCCGACCAAGCCAAGGCCCAAAAGGAGCAGCACAACGGCGAACACGCGCCGCAGCGGCAGCGGCAGCCGCGTCACCAAGGCCAGCGCCCCGGCGGCCAGGGCCACGAGCAGCGCGGGATAGGCCGCCCGGTAGGAGGCGATCTCCTGGGAACGGTGCAGCACGAAGGCGCGCACCGCGTCCGGCAATACGCCCACGTACCACCAGCCGGAAAGGAGGAGCACCGGCGCGGCCGCGACCACCCAGCGGCAGGACATGCGCAGCATGATCTCCCGGGCCGTTTCGTCGCGGATGCCAAGGGCCGTGGCGAACCCGAACAGCCCGGCCAGAAGCAGAGCCAGGGCCGAGCGCAGAACCAGGGACGGCCAGAAGGTGGGATTGAAAAAGCCGTCCCAGAAATCGAGCGTCACCGGCCATTTCCCCGGGGTAAGCATGAAGCCGATGATGCCGTTGATGGCGAAAAGCGACAGGAAGGCGAAGAGAAAATAGAAAAAGCCCACCCGCATGTGGGTCTTGGCGTCGAGCCGGTCGAAGCCGTAATAATAGACGAGCAGGGCTCCGATCTCGCCGGCGAAAAACGCCCATTCCGTGGCCCAGCCCCAGGCGAAGGTGCGCACCAGCACGAGGGTGGCCTGGGGGGCGAGCGTGGTGATCGTCAGCCAGATGCCCACGCCGGAAAGCCCGCCGAAGACCATGGTGAGAAGCAGGAAAAACCGAGTGTGGCGGTGGAGATATTCCAGCAGGGGCGCGGAGCCGAGCCGGCGCGCCCTGGCCTCGGTCAGGACCAGAAACAGTCCGCCGCCCACGGCGAAATGGGCCACGAACACGTGGAGCACGGCGATGAGGATGATCCAGAAACCGCCGCCGAACGCGGCCAGATGCCAGACGGGATACTCCATGGCCTAGCCCCTCCCCGCCTGGCGGCGATAGGCGGCCACCATCCAGACGGTGACGCCGCCGGCAAAAACGGCGCTGGCCAGAAACATGAAAAACGGGCCCCACTGGGCGAGCGTCGGCAGCGCGGACGGGCTGAAATCCGGGGCCAGATAGGCCTGTCGGACAAGTTCGCGCACACAGGCCATGGCCAGGACCGTGGCCGCTGTCAGCCAGACCGCCGCCCCGACCTTTTCCTTGAGCCCGGCCCAAAGCGAGGCCGCGCCCAGGGCAATGCCGAAAAGCAGCGTGAAGGTGGCCAGTCCGCTGGCGCCGAGAAAGCGCAGCATCACCGCCTGGGGCAGGGCCAGCAGAAACCAGATGCCCACCGCGAACTGGACCATGGTCCCCCGGGTGAACCATGTAAGCCCCGCGCGCAGCCGCCAGGAAGCCGCCTGATCCCCCCGGCCGGCCGCCTTGCGGCTGACAAGCGCCAGGAAAAGCCCGGCCACGGCCAGGGAGGCGGTGACGAAATGGAGCCAGCGCGGGATAAACGTCGGATCGGTCAAATTGACGATCGTGCCCCCGGGATGGTCGAAATAGGCCTTCCACACGTCCGGGCGTTGGGACAGCGTGGACACGTTGACCAAAATGAGGCTCGCCGCCAGCAGCAGACAGGCGGCCGGGACGACGATCGCGTTCGAGCCTCTCCCGGCCAGCCGGGGCTGGGCCCGGTAGAGGAGCGCATAGGCGACCATGACCACCATGAAAAGCGACAACCAGACCGAGGCCGAGAGCACGGCGGCGGTGTAGAGGAAATGGCCGTAGAGCACGGAGGCGAATAAAAGCGGCGCGATGCCGAGGTTGACGGTGATGGCCACGGAGGCCGGCAGGCTTTTGCCCAGGGTCACGGCCGCGCCCCGCTCCGGCCCCGGCGCGAAAAGGAGCAGCAGCGTGCCGCCCAGGGCCACGTTCATGACCAGCAGATGGGCCGCGAAGGTGACCAGCAGCAGAATTTCGAAAAGTCCCCAGGGCGACGGCAGGGCCAGACCGGGAGGGGCGGCGAGAGAAGGATGCATGACAACAAAGCTCCTTGCCCGCGCGCGGCCTAACGGACCGGGCGGTCGCTTGCGGGACCGGCTATTTTGCCGAACCTTACGTGATCAGGCCGCGCCGCACAACAACAGCGCCCGCAAAACCGCCACGCGCCTCCCTCCGGCCCACCCTCGACGTCCGGGCCGAGCCATGCTAGGCCGGCGCAAAAAAGGGGAGTGCCTCCCCTGGTTTTTCCCTTTTCCCGCCCGGCCCTTGCCCTTGGACGGTCCAAGGCCATTTCCCCAACCGGGCGGGTTTTTCTTCCTGGAGGTGAACGCTTGGACAAACGGGAAAACCTGGCCTTGCAGGTGACCAAGGAAATCGTGGTCAAGTTCGTGGAAACGGGGCGCATCTCGCCCGGGAACTTCACCGAGCATTTCGGCCCGATATACGAGGAAGTGCTGCGGGTGATCAGCCGGCCCGAGCCGGCCGGCTCGGCCAAGGACGGACGCGACGATGGCTGATCTGCCAACGCCCGGCGACGCGCGGCGCGTGGCCGGCATGTTCGGCCGCGTGGCCGGCTCCTACGACCTGCTCAACCACCTGCTTTCGGCCGGCTGCGACATCGCCTGGAGGCGGGCCATGGTGCGGGCGCTGGCCGCTCCGGGACTCCCGGCCGGCCCCATCCTGGACCTGGCCGCCGGCACCCTCGACGTTTCCCTCATGCTGGCCGGACAGTGCGACCGGCCGGTCGTGGCCGTGGATCCCTGCCTGCCCATGCTGGCGCGGGGCAAGACCAAGATCCCGCCGCGCCTTGTCCGCCGCGTGCATCCGGTGCTCGGGGACGGACTGGCCCTGCCGCTTCCGGACGCGTCCGTGGCCGGGGCGACCATCGCGTTTGGCATCCGCAACATCCGTCCCCGGGAGGACGCCTTCCGGGAACTGGCCCGGGTGCTGCGGCCCGGCGGGCGGCTCATGGTGCTGGAATTCGGCACGGGCAAGCGCCGGCTGTGGGGCGGCTGCTACAATTTCTATCTGCGCCGGGTGCTGCCGAAAATCGGCAAACTTGTTTCCGGCGACGACGAGGCCTACCTGTACCTCGCCGAAACGATCCGCGAATTCCCGGACGAGGCGGCGCTGGCCGAACAGATACGCCAGGCGGGCTTCGCCGAAGTGTCCTACCGGGCCATGACCGGCGGCATCGTCTTCCTGCACGCGGGGGTCAAGGCGGCCGCCGACTGATCGCCCGCCCGGACCCCCGATTCCCGGACGCTACGGCATTTCCCGGCACCCCGGGATTTCTTCTTGTCAGCCCATCTGTTTAGCTGCTAAACACCGCCCATGCGAAACGAAAAAGAGGTCATGCCCCTTTTCCAGCTGCTCGGCGCGGTGCTGACCAAGTTCGCCTCCATCGAGCGCACACCCGTGGATTTCGGCATCGGGCCAACGCTTTTCCCGGCCGAGGTGCACATGCTCTCCACCATCGAAATGCTCGACGCACCAACCACGGTGACGGCCGTGGCCACCGCCTGCGGCGTCACCAAGGGCGCGGTTTCCCAGACACTCAAACGCCTCGAAGCCAAAAGCCTCATTCAGCGCGACGGCCCGGGCGGGCGCGGCGGCGTGGGCCTGACGCCGCGTGGCCGACAGGCCTGCCAGGCCCACATGGCCTTTCACCGCGAGCACGACCGGGACTTTCTGACGTATCTGCGGAAGCTGCCGGACGAAGATTTCGCCACCTGTCTGGAGTTTTGCCGCCACTTGAAGATGTGGATGGAGCGCTATCCGAGATAATTTTTTTCGGCCCGGTGTTTAGGAACTAAACCTTATCCGACAGGAGACCGCCATGACGCCCACGCGACCCCAAAATGCCTTCGCCCCTATCGAGGATGTTTTTTACGGCGCGGTTGCGGCCCGGATGCTCATCACCGCGCTGGAGATCGACCTTTTCTCCGCCCTGGAGGCGGGGCAGCTGCCACTGGCAAAGCTGGCCGCCCGCACGGGAACCCTGCCCCTTCGGCTGGAACCGCTGCTGGAGGGGCTCACGGCGCAGGGCATCCTTACCCGGGAAGGCGTCGACTATGCCGCCACGCCGGCCGCTTCGGAGTATCTGGTGCCGGGCAAGCCGCTGTACCAGGGGCCGGCCATGATGCTCTTGTCCCATTTCGCCGACTCGCTCCAGGGCAATCTGGCGGAGAGGCTGCGCCACGAGGACGACGCGCGACAGGGCTCGGACAAGGGTTGGGGGATGGAGACCATCATGGAAGGCACCCTGGGCCATGCCCTGACCGGGGCGCTTTTCCGGGTGACGCGCTTTGCGGCCGAACTACCGGGATTCGCCGCCATGCGCACGCTGTGCGATGTGGGCGGCAACCATGGCGCCTACACCATGGCCCTGCTGGATGAAAATTCCGATCTGACCGGAACGGTTCTCGACCTGCCCCACGTCGTCCCCTTCACCAACGAGCGTTGTCGGGAACGCGGGTATGGGGAGCGCATCCGGGCCGAGGCGTTCGATCTGCGGACCGACGGCCTGCCGCGGGAAGGCTTCGACCTGATCGTGACCTCGCATGTTCTTTACGGCGTGGCCGACGACCTGGAAGCGGCCACCCGCCGCCTGGCGACCGGGCTCAGGCCCGGAGGCTGGCTCATAAGCCACCATTTCGCCCCCGGCGAGCGGGACGCCGGTATCGAGGCCGCCCACGAGTTCATGACCCGGCTGGCGGGCTACCCCACCCATTTCCTGTCCCAACAAAGCCTGGAAACGGCCATGCGCGCCGCCGGCCTGGATGACTTCCGGGCCGATGCGCCCACCCCGCCCCTCGGCGGCGGCTTGATCCTGGCCGGACGGAAAAGAGGATAAGACCAGGGGGAAACTTTTTGAAAAAAGTTTCCCCCTGGACCCCCTTCAAAAACTTCTCACGGGGTATCCTTGCAGGCAGGAAAACGACCGGGACAAGATCATCGAAGTTCTTCCGCCACCAACCCCGTAAAGAATTTTTGGGGAGGGTGGGGGTCCGGGGGAGGGAACCCCTTTTTGCAAAAAGGGGTTCCCTCCCCCGGTCGATCACGCAGCCTCAGCCCGCTCCGCGCAGCACGATAATGAGCAGCAGCCCGACCAGCATGGCGGTCATGCCGAGCATGCGCAGTTCGCGGGGCTTGCGTTCGGAAAGCGCGCGCAGCACCTCGGGCATTTTTTCGGCCGCCAGAAAATAGGGCAGGCCTTCGAGAATAAACGCCAGGCCCAGGGCCGTCAGAAAGAGTTTCCATTCAAAATGCATGGCGAGGAGAGTACGGTTTCGGCCGGGACAAGTAAATATGTCCACCTTGCCCCCTGCCCGACTTTGGGCTATCCGGCCCGAAACCGCTTCTCGGCTATCCCCTTATGAAGGAGCACGCGACATTGATCACTTTCCAGGACATCCGCGAGAAGAACGCTTCCATTGCCGTCATCGGCCTCGGCTATGTCGGCCTGCCGCTGGCCGTGGCCCTGTCCCGGCATTTCGACGTGGTCGGTTTCGACATCAAGGCCGCCCGCGTCGCGGAGCTTGAAAACGGCCAGGACAGCACGCTGGAGGTCGAACCGGCCGACCTGGCCGCCGCGACCGTCCGCTACACCAGCGATCCGGCCGACCTTTCCGCCTGCAAATTTTTCATCGTGGCCGTGCCCACGCCCATAAACGCCAACCGGGTGCCGGAACTCGGCCCCCTTGTCGGGGCGTCCGAACTGCTGGGCAAGCGCCTCACCGCCGGCTCGGTGGTGGTCTACGAATCCACGGTCTACCCCGGGCTCACCGAGGAGATCTGCCAACCGCTCCTGGAAAAAGGCAGCGGGCTTGCCGCCGGCAAGGACTTTTTCATCGGCTACTCGCCCGAGCGCATCAACCCCGGGGACAGGGTCCACACCTTGAAAACCGTGGTGAAGATCGTCTCCGGCCAGACCCCGAAGGTGACCGACCTCCTGGCCGACGTCTACGGCGCGGTGGTCACGGCCGGCATCCACAAGGCCCCGAGCATCAAGGTGGCCGAGGCGGCCAAGGTCATCGAGAACACCCAGCGCGACATCAACATCGCGCTCATGAACGAGCTGTCGCTTATCTGCGAACGGCTGGACATCGACACCACCGACGTGCTCGAAGCCGCCGGGAGCAAATGGAACTTCCTGCCGTTCCGTCCCGGCCTCGTCGGCGGCCACTGCATCGGCGTGGACCCCTACTACCTGCTCTACAAGGCCCAGAGCCTGAACCTGCACCCCGAGGTCATTCCGGCCGGGCGGCGCATCAACGATTCCATGGGCAAGCACGTGGCCGAGGCCACGATGAAGCTCATCATTCGCGCGGAATGCCGCGCGGCCACGCCGCGCATCGGCGTGCTCGGGCTCACCTTCAAGGAAAACGTGCCGGATCTTCGCAACACCAAGGTCGTGGACATCGTGCGCGAGCTTTGCGAGTTCCGCATGCACGTGCTCGTCCACGACCCCATGGCCTCGCCCGAGGAGGCCCGGGAGGAATACGGTCTGACGCTTGTGCCCATGGAGGAGTTGCGCGACCTGGACGCCCTCATCATCGCCGTGGGCCACGACGCCTTCAAGGGCCTCTCCCTGACCGATCTCGCCGGCTGGTTCCGGGCGAGCGTCGAGCCCATCCTGGTGGACGTCAAGGGCATTTTCGACCGCGCCGCCGGAGAGGCCGCCGGCTTCCGCTACTGGCGTCTGTAATCCGATGGTCATGGCGCAAGCACAACAGACCTGCTCCCCCCTGGTCATCGTCCTGGCCACGGCCAAGGAGTACAAGGCGGCGCTGTCGCCGCTCGGCGCGCCGGCCGCTCCGGAGCCGGGGGGGAACGTTATCTGGCGGCGCGGCGGGCGCGAGCACCTGGTGTGCGTCACCGGGGTCGGCCCGGTGGCCGCCGCCGCGAGCCTGGGCCTGGCCCTTGGCCGGCTGGGGCCGTCCGTTTCGGGCGTGGTCAACCTGGGCCTGGCCGGGAGTTTCGACTTCGCGGCCGCGCCCCTTGGCGCGCTCGTCGCGGCCACGGCCGAGGCGTTCCCCGAATACGGGCTGCGGGCCAAGGCCGGGGTGGATACCCAGGGCCTGGGCTTTCCCCAGCTCACCCTCGCCGGGGTCCCGGTCTACGACCACCTGCCCCTTGCCCCGGAAGCCGACGCGGCGGCCATGGGTCTCGCCCTCCCCGAAAGCTGCGTCCTGGAAACCGCCGTCACCGTGGCCGGGGTTTCCGGCGAGCCGGACCGGGCCGCGATCCTTTCCCGCAAATACAAGGCCGCGACCGAGTCCATGGAGGGTTTTGCCGTGGCCATGGCCGCGTCCATGGCCGGCGTGCCGTTTCTGGAACTGCGCGCCGTCTCCAACAAGGTCGGCTCGCGCCCGCCGGAAGACTGGGACCTGTCCGGGGCCCTGGCCGCCCTGGGCCGCGCCGCCGACCGGCTTCTTTCCTGATCATCGAGGTCCCCGTGCCAAGCGATGCCGTTTCCGTCGCCATTTCCCCCTGTCCCAACGACGTGGTCATCTTCGGGGCCTGGATTCTCGGCCGGGTGGGCCTGCCGGACGCCCGGGCGACCTTCGCTTTCGAGGATGTGGAAACCCTAAACGAAGCCGCCCTGGCCGGGACCTACGACGTGGTCAAGGTTTCGGCGGCCATGGCCGCGCCCCTGGCCGACCGTTACGCCGTGCTGCCCTCGGGCGCGGCTTTCGGCTTCGGGGCCGGCCCCAAGCTCGTGTGCGACGCCGGCTTTACCGGCCGGCCGAAGACCGTGGCCGTGCCGGGGCTGCGCACCACGGCGGCGACGCTTTTGCGGGCCGCCCTGGCCGACGACGACCCGGCCCTGCCGCCCCCGGACGCCGCGTTTGTCCCGGTGCGCTACGACGCCATCGTCGACGCGGTGCGCTCCGGCCGGACCGAGGCGGGCCTGCTCATCCACGAAACCGCCCTGGCCGCCGCCGACCACGGCCTGCGCCTGGTCCTCGACCTCGGCCGGTGGTGGGAGGCGCGCCTGCCGGATGTGCCCGTGCCGCTGGGCGTGATCCTGGCAAAAAAAAGCCTGGGCCAGGCGCGGTTGACCGCGCTTGGGGAGCTTTTGCGCCGAAGCCTCCTGGCCGCCCGGGAGGAGCCGGAACTGGTGGCTCCGCTGGCCCGGCTGCTGGCCCGGGAAAAAAACGAGGCCGTCATCCGGGCCCACATCGAGGCCTATGTGGGCGAGCTGAGTCTGGCCATGGGCGCAACCGGAACCAGGGCGCTTGCCCGGCTTTGCGAGATCGCGCAAATGGCCAAAGAACGCCATTTGCCGGCCGGTTCCCCCTTGCCAGCCCCGGACCAATCCTGTTAAACGCCAGCGGATGAGCGATTTCGCGGACATATTATCTCGGGAAGTTCCGGCCATAAACCGGCACCTGGAGGACGCCACGGCGTCGTTGAGTCCTCTGGTGCAGCCGGTGGTGCGCCATGTGCTTTTGGCCGGAGGCAAACGCCTGCGTCCGCTGCTCGCCATTTTGGTGGCCAGGGCGCTGGGGCACCAGGAAGACGACGTCTATCCCCTGGCCTGCTCCCTGGAGTTCCTCCATTCGGCCACACTCCTCCACGACGACATCGTGGACGGGGCGACGCTTAGGCGCGGCCGACCCTCGGCTCATACCCGTTTCGGCGCCACCCACACCATCCTGGCCGGCGACGTGCTTTTGGCCCTGGCCAACCGGACCGTGGCCGAATACGACGACCCGGAGCTGACCCGCATCCTCTCCGAGGCCCTGCTCCAGACCGCCACGGGCGAGATCTTGGAAATCGCCCATCTGCGAGACACCGACCTGCCGCTCGACACCTATCTTTCCATCATCACGGGCAAAACGGCCCACCTGCTCCAGGCCGCCTGCCACTGCGGCGCGGTGCTGGCCGGAGTCGACGCCAACCTGTGCGAGGCGGCCAAGACCCTCGGCGTCAACTGCGGCATCGCCTTCCAGCTCGTGGACGACGCCCTGGACTATACCTCTCCGGCCGCGGTTTCCGGCAAACCCACGGGCGGGGACCTCAAGGAAGGCAAGGTCACGCTGCCCCTGATCCTCTACCTCGCCGCCCAGCCCTTCGAGGCGCGTCGCCGCCTGGCCGAGGATTTCCGCCAGGACCAGCTTTCCGGCGAGGACATCGAATACTTGCGCGGCAACATCGTCGCCGGCGGACACGCCGAAAAAACCCGGGAAATGGCCGCCGCCTACCTGGAAAAAGCCCAGGCCGCCCTGGCCGTCTTCCCTCCCTCGCCGGAAGCCGACCTCATCGGCCAGGTGCTGGCGCCCATGCTCGCCCGGGACAAATAGACCGGGCCCGGCCGGCGGCTGCCGGCGCGCATCGGCCCATCAGGAAAGGAACGCCATGCTCAGTCGCGTCGCCGTGGGCCTGCGCCCAAGCGTTACGGACGTCCTCGGCCATCGGGTGGCCGCCAAGATCGGAAACGAACTGCGCCTGCCCGTCACGGCCGTTCGCCTCGTCAAAATCTTTACCATCGACGGCCTGACCGAGGCCGAAGCGGCCGAAGTCGCCGCCGCCGGCGTGCTGCACGACCCGGTGGTGCAGGAAGCTTCCCTCGATCCCATCTCCCCGGCCCCGGAAGCCACGGACTGGGTCATCGAGATCGGCTTTCGCCCGGGCGTGACCGACAACGAGGCCAGGACCGCCCGGGACACCATCGCCCTGGCGCTTTCCCTGCCCGAGGACCGCAAGGCGTCGCTCGCCGTCTACACCGCCGCCCAGTACCACATCGAGGGCCTGTCCGACCGGGCCGCGGCCGAGCGCGTGGCCGTGGACCTGCTCGCCAACGACCTGCTCCAGCGCCACGACATCAAGTCCGGCGACGAGTGGCGCGCCGAGCCGGGCTTTCCCGCCCGCGCCGCCAGGGTGACCGGACAGGCCAGCGCCAAGGTCGAGGCCCCGGACCTGTTCAACATGCTCGAAGCGGACATGCTGGAATTCGGGCGCGCGCGCACCCTGGCCCTGTCGTTGCCCGAGTGGTGGGCCATCCGCGCCTACTTCGGCCGGCCGGGCTTCAAGATGCGCCGCTCGGTCTTCGGCCTTGTGCACAACCCCACCGACGTGGAGCTCGAGTGCATCGCCCAGACCTGGTCCGAGCACTGCAAGCACAAGATCTTCAACGCCGTCATCGACTACGTGGACGAGGAAACCGGCGAGGTCGAGGTCATCGAGAGCCTGTACAAGACCTACGTCCAGGGATCGACCCGCGACATCCGCAAGGCTCTTGGCGAAAACGACTTCTGCTTGTCTGTTTTTTCCGACAACGCCGGCGTGGTGCGCTTTACCGACGAGCTGCACATCTGCATCAAGGTGGAGACCCACAACAGCCCCTCGGCCCTCGATCCCTACGGCGGCGCGCTGACCGGCATCGTCGGCGTCAACCGCGACCCCATGGGCACCGGCATGGGGGCGAACCTTTTGTGCAACACCGACGTCTTCTGCTTCGCCTCGCCGTTTTGGGAAGGCCAGCTTCCCCCGCGCCTGCTCCATCCCCGCCGGGTGCTCGAAGGCGTGCGCGAGGGCGTGGAGCACGGCGGCAACAAGTCCGGCATCCCGACCGTCAACGGCTCCATCGTCTTCGACGAGCGCTACCTCGGCAAGCCGCTGGTTTTTTGCGGCACGGTCGGCACCCTGCCCGCAGCCCTTGGCGGCAAGCCGAGCTACGTCAAAAAGGCCATGTCCGGGGACTACATCGTCATGGTCGGCGGCCGGGTCGGCAAGGACGGCATCCACGGCGCGACCTTCTCCTCCGAAGAGCTGCACGAGGGCTCGCCGGCCACGGCCGTGCAGATCGGCGACCCCATCACCCAGCGCCGCATGTACGACTTCCTCATGCGCGCCCGCGACCTGGGGCTCTACCACGCCATCACCGACAACGGCGCGGGCGGGCTGTCGAGCTCCGTGGGCGAGATGGCCCAGGACAGCGGCGGCTGCGAGCTCTACCTCGACCGGGTGCCGCTCAAATACGACGGTCTGGTCCCCTGGGAGATTTTCACCTCCGAAGCCCAGGAGCGCATGACCCTGGCCGTGCCGCCCAACCATCTCCCGGCCTTCCTGAAGCTTTCCCGCGAAATGGGCGTGGAGTCCACCGAACTCGGCAACTTCACCGACTCCGGGTTCCTGCGCGTCCATTACGGCAAGCGCGTCATCGCCTACATCGACATGGAGTTCCTGCACGGAGGCGCGCCGCGCATGCATCTCGCCGCCGCGTGGAAACGCCCGGAAATCCCCCGCACCGAGCCCGTCATGCCCGGCGGCGGACACGGCAAGCTCTTAAAGCGCATGCTCGGCCGGCTCAATATCTGCAGCAAGGAATACGTGGTGCGCCAGTACGACCACGAGGTCAAAGGCGGCTCGGCGGTCAAGCCCCTGTGCGGCGCGCGGCGCGACGGCCCGTCCGACGGCGGCGTGCTGCGCCCGGACCTGTCGCGGCCCGAGGGCGTGGCCCTCTCCCACGGCATCTGCCCGCGCTACTCCGACATCGACACCTACTGGATGATGGCCGCGGCCATCGACGAGGCCGTGCGCGGCGCGGTGGCCGTGGGCGCGGATCCCGCGCGCCTGGCCGGGGTGGACAACTTCTGCTGGTGCGACCCGGTGGAATCGGAAAAGACCCCGGACGGCCGCTACAAGCTGGCCCAGCTCGTACGCGCCAACCGGGCCCTGGCCCATTTCTGCCGGGCCTACCGCGTGCCCTGCGTTTCGGGCAAGGATTCCATGAAAAACGACTACTCCGGCGGCGGAGCCAAGATCTCCATCCCGCCCACGGTGCTCTTTTCGGTCATGGGATTCGTGCCCGACGTCGCCCGGGTGGTGACGTCCGATTTCAAGCGGGCCGACGACCTAGTCTACGTCCTCGGCGTCACGCGCCCGGAACTGGGCGCTTCGGAGCTTGCCGACGAACTGGGCTTTTCCTCGCCCGACGTGCCCCAGGTCGACGCCACCCCGGCCGCGCGGCGCTACAGCGCCCTGCACGCGGCCATGCGCCGGGGACTGGTTTCCGCCTGCCACGACTGCTCCGACGGCGGCTTGGCCGTGGCCCTGGCCGAGATGGCGCTTGGCGGCCGGCTCGGCGCGGACCTGGATCTGGCCTTGGTCCCGGCCGTTCCGGGGCTCACCGACCTGGAGCTGCTCTACGCCGAGTCGCAAAGCCGGCTGGTGGTGACGGTCGCCCCGGCAAACCGGGACGCCTTCGAGGCGCTTTTCGCCGGAGAGGCCCTTGGCCGCATCGGCGTGGTCACCGACGCCCCGGATTTGATCCTGCGCCGGGGATCGGTCATCTTCTGCGCCGAAACCGCCGACGAGCTGGCCGAAGCCTTCAAGGCCACCCTCGACTGGTAGATCCTTTCGGGCGGGATTCCCCGCCCCTGGTCCGTCGGGGAGATTTCCCCGGAGTTTCCCCGGCGGGTCCATCAACGCGCGTTTCCTCGCTCTTCCCCGTTTCCGCCGCCGTCCGAAGGACGGCGGTTTCGTCGTGATTCATCACTGCCATCGGCCAAACCGTATTGATTGGGCTTTGGAAATAGGCTAATGTAATTTTGATTTTCCACCCGAGCCCAGGAGCATATCATGTCAGTCCGGCTGCGGTCTTTTTGTATGGCTTTGCTCGCGGCGGCCCTGCTCTCCTCTCCCCTCCCCGCCTTTGCCCAACAAAACGGCCAAGCCCCGTCCGCGCCCGCCAACCCCGCCGTCTACGTCGGCTCCAAAGCCTGCCAGGAATGTCACGCCAAGGAATACGAATCGTATTCCAAGTACTCGAAAAAAGCCCACTCCTCCCAATCGGTCAAGATCATGGCCAAAAAGCTCACGCCCGAGGAACTGCGCGGCTGCTTCGCCTGCCATACCACCGGCTACGGCCAGCCCGGCGGCTTCGTGAGCTTCGAAAAAACGCCCGAACTGGCCAATGCCGGCTGCGAGGTCTGCCACGGCCCGGGCTCGGCCCATGTCGCTTCCGGCGGCGACCCGTCCCTCATCAAATCGAAGCTGGCCATGTCCGAGTGCGAGCGCTGCCACAACGCCGAACGCGTGCGCAACTTCAACTTCAAGCCCATGCTCTTCGCCGGAGCGCATTAGTGTTTGGGGAGAAGAGGATGCGAGAGGGGAAACCCTTTAAAAAGGGTTCTCCCCTCTCGCGCTCTCCCCTTCCTAAATCTTTTAAAGGTGTAGCATGGGGAAACCGGGGGAAAAACTTTCCCGGGGTTCGAAAGGAATCGGAGAGAAGCCGGCGAGGCCAAAAGCAGGGATGTGTGCCCAAATATGACGCGAGCGCCCGTCATCCCCAGACGCCGGCCAGCCAACCACAATCTTTTAAACAGCCACAGACAAGGGTTGCACACGGGTATCTAAAAATACATGTGCTGCCCGTGAAACGCGCGCCAACGCCTTTCGCGGACAGCCACCAGGGGGGAAGGGATGGGAGTCGTTTCACGCTCGCTTGGACTCAAGGTGCTCCTGCTCGTTTCGGGCCTGACCATCCTCGCCTTCACCGGCCTTTTCCTGGCCAACGCCCACTGGCAGCGCCAGGGCTCCGTGGCCCAGATCGACCACACCGCCCGGCGCATAAGCGACATCCTGCGCATGGCCATCGAAGAGCCCATGCGCCTCGGCAAGAATGCCGAAACCGCGGCCCAGTTCACCAAGGTGGCCGCGGCCCACACCGACATCCGGGTCTTTCTGACCGACTTCCAGGGCAACGTGACCTACTCCACGGACACCGCCGCCGTGCGCCGGGATTTCACCGCCCTGTCCCCGGACGCGGCCGTCACCGGACTGGTGGGGAAAGCCCTGGCCGACGACTTCCACGGCGGCGACATCCTGCCCTGGGCCGGAACCAGGTCCTTCGTGGCCGTAAGCTCCGTGCGCAACGAACCGGCCTGCCACCACTGCCACGGGGCGTCCAAGCCCATCCTCGGGGCCATGGTCGTGGTCCAGGACATCACCCCGGAAGTGACCCGGCTGCGGGACGACCAGATAAAAAGCGCCGGCCTGTCCCTTGGCGGCATGGCCGCCCTGCTCGTCGCCCTGCTGCTCTTCATGAAGCATTCCGTGGTCGGCCGGGTAAAAAAGCTGGCCGGCCTGTCCGAGGCCATAAGCCACGGTTCCCTCGACCTTTCCTTCGATGTGCCGGGCAAGGACGAGATCGCCCAGCTCGCCGTCAACCTCTCGGCCATGGTGCGCACCATCAAGGACCAGCTCGAATACAACAAGGGCATCTTAAACGGCGTCATCATTCCCATTTTCGTGGCCGATAAGAACCGCCGCTTCGAATTTGTCAACATCCCCCTCCAGCATATCCTCGGCAAGACCGACGCCGAAATGCTGGGCGCACTCGTGGCCGACAGTTTCAAGCGCGAGGACGGACGCTCGGGCTGCGCCGGAGTGCTCGATTCCGGGGAGTGCGCCAGCGGGTTCACCCGGTTCACCCGAACCGACGGCCAGGTCTTTCCCCTGCACTACGAGATTTCCCCGCTCAAAAACGCCTCGGGCGACGTGGTCGGCGTCATCGGCGTGCTCATCGACCTGACCCAGGAGGAAAAGGACAAGGACCGCATCCGCTCCCAGCGCGAGAAACTCCTGGTCGTGGCCGACGAGGTCACCGCCGTGGCCAAGAACCTGTCCGACGCCTCGGACATCCTGACCGCCAGCATGGACGAGCTGACCGGCGGCGTGGAAAACACCGCCCGCGAGACCGAGCGCGTGGCCACGGCCATGGAGGAGATGAACGCCACCGTGATCGAGGTGGCCCAAAACGCCGGCGACACGGCCCAGGCCTCGGACGTGGCCACCAGGGCCGCCATCGACGGCGGCCAGGAGGTGGCCCGCACCGTGGACGAGACCAAGCAGGTCTCGGTCAAGACCGCCGAGCTGGCCGGGTCCCTGGCCAACCTCGAGACCAGGGCCGTCAACATCGGCCAGGTGCTGTCCGTCATCGGCGACATCGCCGACCAGACGAACCTGCTGGCCTTAAACGCCGCCATCGAGGCGGCCAGGGCCGGCGATGCCGGGCGCGGATTCGCGGTCGTCGCCGACGAGGTCCGCAAACTGGCCGAAAAGACCATGACCGCGACCGCCGAGGTGGCCACGGCCATAACCGACATCCAGGACAGCACGCGCCTGGTCGTGGCCGGCATGAACGACACCAAGTCCAAGGTGGAACAGACGGCGGGCATGGCCGAAAAGTCCGGCTTCGTGCTCACGGGCATCGTCGAGCAATCCAACCGCATCGCCGACATGGTGCGCAACATCGCCGCCGCTTCGGAGCAACAGTCCGCCACCAGCGAGGAAGTCAACGGCAGCGTGAGCCACATCAACGAACTGTCCAAGGACATCGCCCGCCAGATCGGCGACGCCAACACCCGCATCGGCGAGGTGCGCTCCATGGCCCATCATCTGGCCGAGCTGGTGGAACAGTTCCGGCAGGAGTAGACCAGGATGCTGGCCACTCTTGACAATTTGGTGCGAACTAAAGGATAGACTTGGGCCGGCGTGATCGCTATCTACAGTCGCATGGACTGTCGGTGGGGACGCATCCGGCGATGCGGCAGGCGCATACGGATGCCTTTTCGGCGCCCCATCGACCAATAACCTTGTTGCCGCGCAGGCAAGGGAGCCATTGCGGCCCCGGCGCTGCGGGCAAATAAGGAATGCCATCCGGCTCAACCCCAAAGGAGCTTTTTCATGGACAAATACGAATGCAGCATCTGTGGCTATGTGTATGATCCCGCCGCCGGCGATCCCGACAATGGCGTGGCTCCCGGCACCAAGTTCGAAGACATCCCCGAGGATTGGGTCTGCCCGGTCTGCGGCGCCCCGAAAAGCGAATTCAACAAGGTCTAGTGTCCCCTCACGGGTAACTCCGCCTCGAGGAAACGACACGAGCCGGTCCATGCCGCGCCGGTTGGCGCGGCCCTTTCCGCAGAATTGCGCGCCATCCCCGGCGATGCGCGCGGATGTCCGCTGGGTGGGGGCCGTCGAAAAGAAGCGTCGCGAGCGCGACGCCTTGACCGCCCCCGCCGGGACAATTCCCAGCCCCTTTTGGTCCGCACATGCAAATGCCGCATGTCGGGAAGGTCGCGGTGAACGCGCCGCGTCGCCCGACCGGAAAACGCGGCGGCGAGAAGGACAGGCCCCCGGCCACATCCGTGGCGCGGCCCGGCGTATCCGCCGTGTACGACGCTTTCGAAACCAGGAACAACCGGAGAGAATGGCATGATCGTATCCGAAGGCCGCATCGGCCGCGTGTTCGTGCTGCGCCTCGGCGACGGCGACCGTATTCCGGACGCCATCGAGGCGTTCGCCGCCGAGCGGGAAGTGACCTCGGCCGTGGTGCTGGCCCTTGGCGGGCTGGGAAAGGGAAAGCTGGTGGTCGGTCCCAAGGACGGCACGGTCATGCCGCCGACGGCCATGTTCGCGGCCATCTCCCGCGTGCACGAGGCCGCTGCCGTGGGCACGCTTTTTCCCTCCGCCATCGGCGGCAAGCCGATGCTGCACATGCACGGCGTGCTCGGGCGCGGCGAGGAGACGCGGGCCGGCTGCGTGCGGCCGGGGCTCGACGTGTGGAAGATTTTCGAGGTGGTGGTGATCGAGATACTCGGCACGGACCTGGCCCGGTCCAAGGACCCGGAAACGGGATTTTCGCTGCTCGGCTGGGCGCCGCTGTAAGGGACCCCATAAAAAAAGGCCGCGGTTTCCCGCGGCCTTTGCTGCCCAAAGGGCAAAAGAAAACTACTTCACGGCGTCCTTGAGGGTCTTGCCCGGGGTGAACCGGACAGCCTTGGAAGCCGGAATGTCGATGGCGTTTCCGGTGCGGGGATCGCGGCCGGTACGCGCCGCCCGCTCGGACACCTTGAAGGTGCCGAAGCCCGTCAGGGTCAGCGCCTCGCCCGCAACCAGGGAATCCTGGATGGCCGCCAGGACGGCGTCAAGAACCTTCCCCGCCTCGGCCTTGGTGGCGATGCCGGCATTGGCCTGGATTTTGGCGATGATGTCAGTTTTAGCCATGTGCGTGCGATCTCCTTCTCGTATGATTGCCGCTGCGCCCCAAACCCTTCGCCCCGGAAACGACGGCGGGGGAATGGTCCGGCGCGGCCAGTCCTATATTCGGATTTTCGGTTAGCAGAAAGTCCCGCGTTAGGCCACAACTTTTCCCTTCTTCTCCCACAACCGCATATCCTTCATCTTTTTGCGCCGATCCCGTTGCAGTGACTTGCAAACAAGCGGCATGGACTTCTTATAGCCGTGCTTGGCCTTGTATTCTTCCGGAGTCAGCCCATGGGAAGCGAGGTGCTTTTTGGTAATCACCTTGAACGACTTGCCGCATTCCAGGCAGGTGACGGATTTTTCCTTGATCGCCTTCTTCGGATCCATGCCGACGGCCTGCTGCGCTTCCTCGGCCGGAGCCTCGCCGCTGATGTCACGAATGCCGATGGCCAGCCGACGAACCATGGAGGTGATCTCCTCGTCGGTCATGTTGCGCACGGACGCCTGCGCCTTGACGATCTCCAGAGCGCTTTTCAGATACTCTTCCATACCATCTCCTTGAGATATTCCTGCGAAATGCCGCAATGGCGACGGACAGTGCTGCTCTTTTCCCTTCTTGTCAACACGAAGGCTTCAAAATGCCACTAGTACCTTTTTTTCACATTTCAAATCCCAAGCAGTATCCAACGCCATCCAAACATTACATTTTTGAAATCTTAATTATTCCTCTTCACAGGCAGGACAAATCCTTTCCTCCCCCACAAACGACAAAACCGGGATGCGGTTTTCCGCATCCCGGCCCTGCCTGTACGGCTTTTAACCGGCCTGGATCTCGATTTTGCGGGGCTGCGCCTTTTCCTGGCGTGGCAAATGCAGTTCCAGCACCCCATCCTTCAGCGTGGCCTTGATCCGTTCCTTGTCCACGATGTGCGACACCGTGAAACTGCGGAAATACTCGCCGCCGCCAAACTCCACGTGGGCGAGCTTTTGTCCCTCGGGCAGCACGTACTCCGCCTTGCCCGAAACCTTGAGCTCGTCCTCGTTGAGGTCGATGACCAGATCCTCCTTGGTCACGCCCGGCATGTCGACGTAAATATAAAACCCGTCTTCCTTTTCGATGATATCCGTGGCCGGCTTCACCCGGGGCAACCGGCGCTCCTCGTTCTTCGCAACGGTCTCCGTCATGGTCGTCCTCCTGCGGCAACTGCGCCGGCGCGTCTACACGGCTTCGATGTTGATCTTCTTGGGCCTGCTCTCATCCGACTTGGGCAAAACGACTTCCAACACCCCGTCGCGCATGGACGCCGTCACCTTCTCCCGGGCCACGGCGGCTTGAATGTTGACCACACGCTGGAAAAAGCCCGTGGGCCGCTCCTGGCGATAATACTTGCCCTTGACCGCCTTGCGCTCGCCTTTGATGACCAGGCTCGAATCGGTCAGCGTCAGATCCAGATCGCCAATGTCCATGCCCGGAATCTCGCAGCGCACGTAAATATTGTCGTCGTCCTCGCCGATATTGATCGGCGGATACGCCATGCTGCGCTGGCTGATGGACATGGCCGGCCACAAGGATTCGAACAGCCGGTCAAAAGGCGTGTTGGCGCCATAAAACGGACTGAGATCAATAACCATATACGCACCTCCGACAAAGGTTGCTCTTCACAGCCGAAAATAAACAACCGCCCCGGCCTGTCAATGGGTCGCGCCTCCTTTCCCGACGTCTCCGCCCGACGTCCCGCCGCGCTCTTGACACAACGCCTTCCCTGCTTATCTCCCTCCTTATATTTCTATTTCTCCGAGCTGGGGCATCCCCCCACAGGCCCGACCCGTCCAAGGGGTGCGAGCCTTTTTTGCGGCCGCCCGCCGGCCGGCCAAACCACGCAACAAGGAGTGACCCATGACCGCCGCTTCCGGGGAAACCCACGAATTCAAAGCCGAAATCCGTAAGCTCCTCGATATCATCACCCACTCCATCTACACCAATCGGGAAATATTTCTCCGCGAACTCGTCTCCAACGCCTCCGACGCCCTGGACAAGCTGCGCTTCGAAATAAGCAAGGGAACCACCATCGCCGACGCCGAAGCGCCCCTTGAAATCCGCATCACCACGGACAAGGACGGCGGCAGGCTCACCATCGCCGACACCGGCTGCGGCATGACGCAAAACGAACTCATCGAAAACCTCGGCACCATCGCCAAATCCGGCACCGAGGCCTTCATGAAGTCCGTGGCCGAAAACAAGGACGCCGCCTCGAACCTCATCGGCCGGTTCGGCGTGGGATTCTATTCGGTCTTCATGGTCGCCGACAAGGTCACCGTCACCTCCCGCTCCTTTAAGCCCGACGCCGCCCCGGCCCGCTGGATCTCCGACGGCTCGGGCAGCTTCTCCGTCGAGGACGTGGAGGGCGACGCCCCGCGCGGCACCACCATCGAGATCGAGCTGAAGGAAGACACCAAGGAGTACGCCGATCCGCAGCGCGTCAAGGACGTGTTGCGCAAGCACTCCAACTTCATCTCCTTCCCCGTCCTGGTCGACGGCGAAAAGACCAACACCCTACCCGCCCTGTGGCGCGAGTCCAAATTCAGCGTCACCCCGGAACAATACAAGGAATTTTATAAGTTCCTGACCTACGACGAAGAAGAACCCCTGGCCACCATCCATATAAGCGTCGACGCGCCGGTGCAGTTCACCGCCCTGCTCTTCGTCCCGGCCAAGGGACTCGGGCCCATGGCCTTCCGCGATGCCCTGCACAACGGCCTCGACCTCTACGTGCGCCGGGTGCTCATCTCCAAGGAAGTCAAGGAACTCATCCCCGAATACCTGGGCTTCGTACGCGGCGTGGTCGACACCGAAGACCTGCCGCTCAACCTCTCGCGCGAAACGCTCCAGGAAAACCTGGTGCTGCGCAAAATCCAGACCGTCATCGTCAAGCAGATCCTCGACAAGCTCAAAAGCCTGGCCAAGGAAGACCCGGACAAGTACGCCGCCTTCTTCAAGGAACACGGGCAAGCCCTCAAGCTCGGCTACGGCGACTTCGCCCACCGCGAAACCTTCGCCGAACTCATGCGCTTCGACTCCTCGGCCATCGAACGCGCCGACAACGACACCTCGCTCGCCGCCTACGTCGAACGCGCCAAGGAAGGCCAGAAATCCATCTACTACCTGTCCGGCCCATCCCGCGATGCCCTGGACTTAAACCCCCACCTGGAAATCTTCCGGGCCAAGGGCCTCGAAGTCCTCTACCTCTACGAGCCCGTGGACGAGTTCATCATGGACTCCATCCGCACCTACAAGGACCTGACCATCAAATCCGCCGAACTGGTCGAAGCCGGCGAACTGGACGCCTTCGAAGGCGAAGCCCCCAAAAAGGAAACCCCGGAGCTGTCCAAGGACGAGGAAGGCTCCCTCGACGACTTCCTCAAAAAGATCAAGGACCTTCTCGGCGACCGCGTCACCGAGGTGCGCCTGTCCACCCGGCTCACCCAAAGCCCGTCCTGCCTGGTCTCCCCCGACGACCACATGACCTCGAGCATGCAGAAAATCATGCGCATGGTCACCAAGGACACCTCGGTCCCGAAAAAAGCCCTGGAGCTCAACCGCGACCACGCGCTCATCCGTAACCTGCTCGCCATCTACCGCAACGACGCCGCCGACCCGTTTCTCGGCAAGGCCGTGGAACAACTCTACGACTCCGCCCTGCTCCTCGACGGCTACCTGTCCGACCCGCACCAGATGGTCGCCCGCATCAACGACCTCCTCGCCGACGCCAGCGCGTTGCATGTGAAGGAGTAGATAAGGCACCCGGGGGAGGGGACCCTTTTTTGAAAAAAAGGGTCCCCTCCCCCGGACCCCCACCCTCCCCAAAAACTTTCAAAGGGGTAGGCAATCACAAAGCCTCTTCCAAGGCTTCCAAAAGTAAAATTCCTTATCCTTTCGCCCCGAAGGGGCGGACGGCGTGGTGGCGGCGGCATTTGCCGGCGACGAGCTTGTCGCGAAGCGACATGCACCGTCCCGGCAAATGCCGCCGCCATCTTCTCCCCTCCGACCTCCCGCCAAACCAGCCAAGCCTCCGCCCGGCCAAAGCCGAATCGGGGGGTCCGGGGGGCCCGTGGCCTCCCGGCGGGTCCAGGGCAGCGCCCTGGCGGGGTCCGGGGCAGCGCCCCGGCTCCCTTTCCGCCAAGCCACAGCCATGTCCGAAAACGGCTAGCCACGTCCATGGGCAAGCGGTAGCCTGGGTGCATGTCGCTTGATGCCGCCAGTTGTTACCGTGCCTACCAGGCCAGGGACGCCCGATTCGACGGCCGCTTCTTCGTGGGCGTGACCTCGACGGGGATCTATTGCCGGCCTGTTTGCACGGCCAGGCTGCCCAAACCGAAGCATTGTCGTTTTTTCCCCAGCGCGGCGGCGGCCGAGGCGGCGGGTTTTCGGCCGTGCCTGCTCTGCCGGCCGGAGAGCGCGCCGGGGCTGTCCACGGTCCGGTCCGGGCAGCGGCTGGTCGAGGCGGCGGTGCGGCTTATGGGCGAAGGGTGTCTGGAGGATGGCGGCATCGAAGGGTTGTGCGCCAGGCTTGGCGTGACGGCCCGGCATTTGCGCCGCGTCTTCAAAAGCCGCTTCGGGATTTCGCCCGTGGCCTTCGCCCAGACGCAACGGCTGCTTTTGGCCAAAAAGCTGCTGACGGAGACGTCGCTGCCGGTGACGGACGTGGCCTTTGCCAGCGGTTTTTCCAGCCTGCGGCGCTTCAACGCGCTTTTTGCCAGTCGCTACCGCATGCCGCCCACGCGCTTGCGCGCCAGCGCCGCAGGCGAGTCCCCGGCCACGGATGCGCCGGGCCTGGAGCTCGGCTATCGTCCGCCCTACGATCTGGCGGGCCTGCTCGCTTTTCTGGGCGCGCGGGCCGTTGACGGCGTCGAAGCGGTGGAGGGCGGCATCTACCGCCGCACGGTGCGGCTCTCGCGCCACGGCGCGGACCATGCGGGATGGATCGCCGTGGGCCAGGCGGCGGGGAAAAACGCCTTGCGGGTCACGGTGTCGGCCGGGCTCATGCCGGTTCTGCCGCCGGTCCTGGCCCGGGTGTCCCATCTTTTCGACCTGGATTGCGATCCTTGGGCCATTGCCGACGGGCTTGCGGGCCTTGCCGCCGGGCATGAGGGCGTGCGCCTGCCCGGGGCCATGGACGGCTTCGAAGTGGCGGTGCGGGCCATTCTCGGCCAGCAGGTGACGGTGGCCGCCGCCCGCACCCTGGCCCGCCGGTTCGCGGCGGCTTTCGGCGAACCGTTGGACACGCCTTTTCGGGCGTTGACCACGGTATTTCCGGCCCCGGAGCGCGTGGCGGCGTTGTCTCTGGACGCCATCGCCTCGCTCGGCGTGATCGCCGGGCGGGCCCGGGCGATTCTCGCGCTGGCCCGGGCCGTGCGCGACGGGGAACTCGTCCTGTCGCCAGCGGCGGCCCCGGAAACAAGCCTCGAGGCGTTGCGGGCGTTGCCCGGCATCGGGGAATGGACGGCCCAGTACATCGCCATGCGGGCGCTGGGCTGGCCGGACGCCTTTCCCCACACGGACCATGGCGTGAAAAAGGCCCTCGGCGAGGCCGATGCCAAACGCGCGCTGCAACGGGCCGAGGTTTGGCGGCCATGGCGGGCCTATGCCGTCATGCACCTGTGGCGCACATTATAAGGAGGCTGGCCGTGCGAACCGCTGTCCGTCACGACACCACACTCGGACCCATGCTGCTCGTGGCCGAGGACGATATGCTGCTCGGAGCCTGGTTTTTGGGGCAAAAGCATTTTCCGGCCACAGCGCCGACGCCGGGAGCCGAACCGCCGGGGGACGTATGCCTTCGGGCGGCGGCGCAGATCGACGCCTATCTGGCCGGCCGAAGCATGGACTTCGCCATCCCGCTTGCCCCCAGGGGCACGCCGTTCCAGAAGGCCGTCTGGCAGGCGCTTCGCGCCATCCCTTACGGCGAGACGACCACCTACGGGGAGCTGGCCCGGCGGCTCGGCCGGCCAAGCGGCGCGCGGGCCGTGGGCGCGGCCGTGGGGCGAAATCCCCTTTCGATCCTCATTCCCTGCCACCGCGTCATCGGCGCAAACGGCGCACTCACCGGCTACGCCGGCGGGCTCGATCGGAAAAAGGCGCTGCTGGCGCTGGAAAAGGCGACCCGGCGGACGTGATCCTCGCGCCGGCCTAGCCGCGATGGAGCAGCCCGAAGCGGATGATCCACCAGAAGGCGGCGATGCCGTCGCGCCAGCCGATTTTTTTGCCTTCCTCGTAGGTGCGGCCGTAGTAGGAGACGGGCACTTCGTAGATGCGGGCCCGGAGCTTGGCCACTTTGGCGGTGAGCTCCGGTTCGACGCCGAAGCGGTCGCTTTGGATGTGGATTTTCTGGAGGATCTCTCGGCGGAAGACCTTGTAGCAGACTTCCATGTCCGAGAGGTTGATGTCGTTTAACATGTTGGAAAAAAGCGTCAGCAGCCTGTTGGCCACGGAGTGCCAGAAATAGAGCACGCGGTGGGGGCCACCAAGGAAGCGGGAGCCGAAGACGACGTCGGCTTTGCCGGAAAAGATGGGTTCGAGCAGCACGGGGTAGTCTTCGGGGTCGTATTCGAGGTCCGCGTCCTGGATGAGCACCACGTCGCCGGCGGCGGCGGCGAATCCGGTGCGCAGGGCGGCCGCCTTGCCCTGGTTTTTCTCGTGGAACAGCACGCGGATGCGGTCCGAGCCGTCAAGCCCTTGCAGGTACTGGCGGCTGCCATCGGTGGAAGCGTCGTCCACAAGGACCACTTCCCAGGTTTCCGGCCGGGCCAGCACCTTGGCCAGCACGACGGGGAGCGTCTGCATCTCGTTGTAGACCGGGATGACGATGCTGACGGTCAGAGGGGAAGAGTTGTGCGGCTCGTGCATGGATGGCTCCGTATCAGGCTTTGTAGCGCGCAAGCGTTTCGAAATAGCGGGCGCGGCAGGATGTTTCGATGGCGCACAGGGCAACGAGGGCTTTACTAAAGTCGTCGCGGCCCATGGTGAAGACGCCGTGGCCGAGAACGACCACGCCGCGCCGGCCGACAAGCGCCGGGGGCATGGTGTGGACGAGGCCCCGGGGGCCGCAGCCGACCTCGCCCGGCACGATGGGAATGTCGTCCAGAAAGCGGGATTTGTCGCAGGCGACGTGGCAGGCGTCGCGGTTGCGGCAATGGGGCTCGTCGCAGTCCATGGACATGATGACGGCGAATTTGGGATGGCCGTGCAGGATGGCCTTGCGGCCGTCTTTTTCAGCCAGGGCGGCGTGGGCCGAGAGTTCGCTCGAGGCGGTGAGCCCGGCGCAGGACGAACCGTCGAGGGGGCACAGGTCGATGGCCCCTTCGAGGGCGTCCAGGGCGCTGCCGGTCTGGCTGATGGCCAGCGTGCCGCGCAGGTTGTAGGAGATGTTGCCGAAGACCGAATCGACCAGCCCCAGGTCCACGGTGGCGCGTCCGGCCTGGGCCATGGCGGCCAGGGCGGCCTCGCGGTCGGCGAACGGGCCGGGCATAAGCGGCGGCACGCGTTCGGGCGGCGGCGGCAGGTGGGCCACGGCGGTCTCGAAGGCGCGATCCGCCCCGGCATCGCGAACGCCGGCGCGGCGGGCGGTGAGATAATCGGAAAAAAACTTCACGAATCCGGCAAAGGCCACCGAGGACACGGTGATGAAGGCCTGCTCGGGCGACAGCGCGCCGTGGGCCAGGATGCCGTGGCCGGGCAGGTAGGCCCCCTTGCGCCGGGACAGGGCCTCGGCGACCAGCGCCGCGTCCGGGCGTTCGATGACCGGGATATCGTGGAAGAAGGTGCGCGTCTCGCAGTCGCGGGGGCGGATGGCCGGGGCCTCGCGGGCGGCCAGGAATTCCAGGATGGCGCGGTAGGGCTCGGCCGGGGGCACGAGCATGAGGCAGGCCGCGCCGAGGCGGGTCGCGGCTGCGGCCAGCATCGCGTTTTGCGGCGCGTCGTCGCGGGAAAAGGTCACGGCGTCGTCGCAGCAGACAATGGCCGCCGCGCCGGGCGCGCACAGGCCGGCCCGGGCCAGCCGGTCGGCGAAAAGGCTTGTCAGCGCGTCCATGGCGCTTCCCTGGGAGCCGCCAGCGGCAGTCCCTCGGCGGACAGGCCGCACAAGCGGTAATATTTCGCCCGGGCGGCCAGAAAGGCGGCGCGATCGAGCGGCGGCACGTCGATGCCGTCCCCGCCCGAGCCGGGTTCGACGAAAAAACGCTCCGGCAGGTCGTCATCGGCGGCGGTCAGGCCGCACCGGACGTTTCGGGCACGCTCCCGGGCCACGACCGTTTGGCCCAGAGCGGCCAGATCGCCGGCCGCGACCGGTTCGCCCGTGACGGCGGCCAGGGCCAGCGCCCATTCCTCCAGGCTTATGGCCAGCCCCAGCCAGGGACAGCCGGCCAGACAGGCGACGGCGGCCACGGCGGCCTCGCCCAGAAAGACGGCCCGGGCCTTGCCTTCGAAGGTGAAGCGGTCCGTGGCCACGGGCTTGCGCAACAGTTCATGGGCCAGACAGCCGGCCCGCCAGGGATCGGGACCGGAAGCGCCGACAGCCAGGGACAGGGCCAGACCATAGGCCCCGCGCGGATCGAAGGCGGGCAGCTCCACGCCCCTCACCCGCAGGGCCGGCGCGGCAACGAGCGCCCGGCCGACCGCGTCCATGGCCGCAAGCGAAGCGACCCCCCGGCGCACGCCTTCGGGCGTCGCGGCCTCCCCGGTCCGTTCGGCCTCGGCGGCCAGGACCACCGCGCAGCCCGCCGCGTCGAGGCCCTGCTCCAGGCAGTATTGCCGGGCGAAAACCGCCAGATCCGGATCGGCCAGCCCGAGCAGGGCCGTGAAATGGGACAGCGCGTCCACATCGGGCAAAAGCCGGCCGCGAGCGTCCACCCGGCGGCAACCGACCGGACAGCCCGGACAGGTTTCGCCGTGTCCCTGGAAAAGCGCCTCCAGGCGCGGCGCGTTGACGGCCGGGGCTTCGGGGAAAAAGGTGCGCCGGAAATTGTCCGTCGGCTGCATGCGCCGCCCGGCGGTCAGATCGACCAGGGCGGCGGTGCCGAACCGGCCGAAGCCGCACGGACCGGCCAGCGCCGGGGCGGCGGCGATAAGGCGCTCCATGGCGGCGCGGGCCACGGCCAGACCGGCCGCGTCGGCCGGACGGATCTCGGCCGTACCGGAAGCGGCCAGAAAGACGACGTTTTTCGCGGCCAGAGCCGCTCCGCCCCCCGTGCCGCCGGCATCGTGCCAGCGGTCGGCCGCCACCGTGGCCAGGGGCGAGCCGGCAAGCGCCGCCGGGCCGGTCACCGCCGCCGCGTCGTATTCCCCAAGCAGGCTGTCGAAAATTTCCGTGGTGGTCCGGCCGGCCAAGCCGGCGGCGTCGACGAAGCGGACAGCGTCGTCGCGGATGGCCAGCCCCACCGGACGGGCCGATCCGCCCGTGAGGACCACGCCGGCAAGACCCGCCCGGGCCAGGGCATGGCCCAGGGAGCCGCCAAGGGTCGCGACAGCCGCCCCGCCGGTGCGTGGGGAGAAAAAAGCCAGGGAAACGTGTCCGGCCCCGGGCAGATCGAACCCGGCCAGCCGGCCCGGCGCAAAACAGACGGCGGCATCGAGCGCGCTTTCGTCCAAAAGCAGTCCGGCCATCCCCCTGCCGCCGACAAGGCCGGACGCGTCGCAAGGAACGCGGCGCGACGTCGCGGCGGTCAGGTCAATATGGAGGATTTCCGGATGCAACGGGGATGGCCTGCTTTTCGTTGATGCGCGGTTTTGTGCAGGGGACCTACCAGAAGGGGATGCACGAGGCAATGCGGCCGCCGGCCTAAAGCCCGGGCCGAACCGGCCGATAGGCTTCATTAAGGATTGCGTCGTCGAGGAACGTCCATGGAGATTACAGCCCTTCATACCCAGCAGTCCGGTCTCTCCAGTCTGCTCCCCCAAACCGACAAGGCGGACGCCCGGGGGCTCAAACTCGGCCGCTATTCCGAGCAGGCCGAGACCACGCCGGTGCTGGCCGCCAAATCCTCCGGCACGACCTCGGACACCTTTGCCGCCGAAATCCTGCGCCGGCTCCAGGACGCCCAATCCGCCAGCAACGCCGGGGCGCTCATCGACAGCGGCGCGGCCGGGGACCTGCAAACCTCGCTGTCGGAGGCCATCGACGCCATCCGGGAAAAGCACGGCGACGCCGCGGCCACGGCGGTCATGGGCATCATCGTCAAGGGCGTGGGCGACGGCTCGGGCGGCGAGGACGCCGTGGGCAACGCGCTTGTCTCCTCGCTCAAGTTCATCGACCGCAATTTCGGCATCGCCGCCGGCGACGCGGCCATCGCCAACTTCAACGGCGCGCTCAACGACGCGGTCAACGGCTATTTCCAAAACGGCCACAACGAGCTTTTCTACGCCTCGGACGGCACCGGGACCACGGATACCATCCAGTCCACCCTGGCCTCGGCCATCGACGACGTGTCCAAGCGGTTCGGAGACGCCACGGCCGACGCCGTCTCGGACATCCTGACCGCGAGCCTCGAAGCGACCGGTACGGACCGCAAGGGCCTCGGCACGGCCCTGTCCGCCGCCGACGCCTACCTGCAAGGCCAGTACGGCGACGACGCCGGCATCGATCCGGGCGTCCTACCCGGAGTCCAGGCTTCCCTGGCCAAGGGCTCCGTCCTGGACCTGACCATCTAGCTCTCCTCTTTCCCCTGCCTCCGCACACTCCGGCGGCACGTAGGGCCCCGATGCGGCCATGCCCCCTTGCGTCCTCTCCGGGCTTGGTTATTATATTGATTGATTTCAGACCGTTTTTATCCGAAATAAGGAAACCATGTCCACGGTCTGATCCCGGAAGGAGCAGGCATGTCCGAAAAATACCATGTCGCCGTCATCGTCGGCACGCGGCCGGAAGGCATCAAAATGGCCCCGGTGATACACGCCCTGGCCACGCGTGGCGACACCTTGCGCCGCAGCATCGTCTCCACCGGACAGCACCGGGAAATGCTGGCCCAGGCCCTTTCGCTTTTTTCCATCGAGCCCGATGTGGACCTGGCCCTCATGACGCCGGACCAGAGCCTGTCCGGCCTGACCCAGGCCGCCATCGGCGGACTAACGGAATGCCTCTCCCGGCTGCGACCGGACATGCTGCTGGTCCAGGGCGACACCACCACCGTGTTCGCCGCCTCGTTGGCCGCCTTTTATGGCGGCATCCCGGTGGGGCACGTGGAGGCCGGGCTTCGCAGCCACGACATGGCCAATCCCTTTCCGGAAGAGGCCAACAGACGCCTGACCAGCGTATTGGCGGGGCTCCACTTCGCTCCCACCCCCCTGGCCAGGGAGGAACTGCTGCGGGAGGGACACGACCTGGCGCGCATCATCGTCACCGGCAACACCGTGGTCGACGCCCTGCTCGGGCTATCCGAAACCCTGGGGCCGGGGCGCTGCCCGCTGCTGCGGGAACTCGCGCCCCAAGCCGGCCGGTTCGTGCTGGTCACCTCCCACCGCCGCGAAAGCTGGGGCGAGGCGTTGCGCCACATCTGCGCCGCCGTGGCCGACCTGGCCCGGGCCTTTCCCGACGTGGCCTTCGTCTACCCGGTGCACCGCAACCCCCATGTGCGCGAGGTGGCCTTCCCCACCCTCGGCGGGCTCCCGAACGTGCTCCTGACCGATCCGCTCGATTACCGGTCCTTTGTGCCGCTCATGCGCGACGCGACCCTCATCCTGACCGATTCCGGCGGCGTGCAGGAGGAGGCCCCGACCTTTCGCACCCCAGTGCTGGTCTTGCGTCAGGTCACCGAACGGCCCGAGGCCTCGCGCCTGGGGCTGGCCAAACTGGTCGGCACGGACCGGGCGACCATCGTGGCCGAGGCGACGCGGCTGTTGACCGATGAAACGGCCCGTGAAGCCATGCGGCGCGGCCCCAATCCCTACGGCGACGGCAGGGCCGCCGACCGCATCGCCGAAGCGATCTGCCGCTTCGCCGCCGGCGACCGGCCCGTGCTTCCGACCGACCAACAGTTCCAAGACCAGGAGGGCCCGCAGCCATGACCACCTTCGAACTCATCATGCCCTACGCCCTGCTCGGGCTCCAGCTGTTGCTGATCGGACTTGGCGTCATTTTCCTGCTCAGCGGCTTCGACGAACTTTTCATCGATATCGTCTACATGCTGCGCCAAGCTTACCGGTACCTGATCATCCGGCGCAAACACCCGCGCCTGACCGAAGAGCAGCTGCTCGCCCCGCCGGAAAAGCCCGTGGCCATCATGATCCCCTGTTGGGACGAATCGGCCGTCATCCGGCGCATGCTCGACAACACCATCCGCACCCTCAACTATTCCAATTACCAGATTTTCGTCGGCACCTACCCCAACGACCCCAAGACCCAACGGGAAGTGGACCTGGCCCGGGAGGCGTACGGCAACGTCAACCGCATCGTGTGCCCCAAAGACGGCCCCACCAACAAGGCCGACTGCCTCAACTGGGTCTACGCCGGCATCAAGCACTACGAAAAGGAACACGGGACCACCTTCGAAATCTTCGTGATGAACGATTCCGAGGATCTGGTCCATCCCCTGTATTTGAAGCTCTTCAACTACCTCATTCCCCGCAAGGACATGATCCAGCTGCCGGTCTTCCCGCTCATCCCCAAGTGGTGGCGCTTCACGCCCGGCCATTACGCCGACGAATTCGCCGAAAACCACGCCCGGGACATGCTGGTGCGGGAAATCCTGAGCAAGTCCGTGCCCTCGGCCGGGGTGGGCAGCGGCTACAGCCGCCGGGCCCTGGAGATGCTGGCCGAGGCCAACAACAACCAGCTTTTCAACATCGATTCCCTGACCGAGGACTACGATTTCGGCCTGCGCATGCACAAATTCGGCCTGCGCCAGGTGTTCGTACGCCAGGTGCTGCACCGCCGGGTCAGCCGCAAGAGCCGTTTTACCGGCAAGCCCCGCGCCGTGACCAAGCCGGAATTCATCGTCATCCGCGAATACTTTCCCCGCACCTTCCGGGCGGCGGTGCGCCAGAAATCCCGCTGGATCATGGGCATCGCCCTGCAAGGCTGGGCCAGCCTCGGCTGGCAGGGGGGCTTCTGGACGCGCTACATGCTCTACCGCGACCGCAAGGCCCTTCTCACCAACCAGATCAGCATGCTGGCCAACTGCATCGTCCCGGTGGTCGCGGCGCTTTGGCTCTACCAGCTCCTTTTCCCCGACGCCTACCATTATCCGCCCATCGTCGAGGCCGGGACCTGGCCCTGGTATCTGCTTCTGGCCAACATCTTCTTCTTTTTCTGGCGCGCGGGCATGCGCATGCTCTACGTCTGGCGCGTCTACGGCTTCTGGCAGGGGCTGCTCTCCGTCCCCCGGCTCATCTGGGGCAACACCATCAACTTCGTGGCCACCATGCGGGCGCTGAGGCTCTATGCCCGCTTCCTCGCCACCGGGAAAACCATCGCCTGGGACAAGACCGACCATGTCTATCCTTCGGAAGCGGAACTGGTGAGCTACCGCCGCCGCCTGGGCGACCTGCTGCTGGACCGGCGCTTCGTCACCGTGGCCCAACTCGACGCCGCCCTGGCACGCCAGAAGGAGACCGGCCAACCCCTCGGGCAGGTGCTTTTGGACATGGGACTGACCAGCCAGCACGAACTGGTCCAGGTATTGGGGCAGCAATTCCGTCTGGAACCCCGGGAAATCGATCCCTATCTGGTGCCCCTGGACGCCATCGCCGCCCTGCCGCGCGAAGTGGCCGTGGCCAACGGCGTCTTTCCCCTGGAAATCCTGCCGAGCGGCTCACTGGCCGTGGCCGTGGAGAGCCCGCCCTCACCCCAGGCCCTCATGGACATGGAAAAGGCCGCCGGCCGGTCCATCGAGCTCTTTTTGGCCGCCAAAAGCGATCTGGCCTTCGCCATCCGGCGGGGCTTCGAGCGGCTGGACGAAAGCACCACGCCGGAGGAACACTCCGTCGGGAAATTTCTCAAGGACCGCCAGATGGTGACCGAGGAGCAATTCGAAGACGCCGCCCGCAAGCGCCGCGCCTGCTACACGCGCCTCGGCGACATCCTGGTGCGCGGGCAGGTCCTCGACTATGCGCGGCTCCAGGAAGCCGAGGCGCGCTTCCGTTCCCGCGCCCAGTCCACGGGCCGCTTCGGCGATTTCCTGGTCGGCCAGGGCTACATCACCACCGACCAACTGGCCCAGGCCCTGCGCGAACAGGAAACCTCCTGTCCGCCACTGCGCGAGGTGCTGTGTCAGCTCGGCTACGCCACACCGGACATGTTGGCGGACGCCGCCCGGGAGATGGATGCGGCGTCGCCCGCCCCTGTCACAAAATAAAACAAACACGGGGCGGAGATTGAATCAAACAAACGGGAGGGACGCGGCACCCACCCTCCCGTAATATTTTCCCTTCTTTTTCTGCAAGATACGATTCATGCGGTTTTGGACTGGTTCTTGCTTTTGCGAAAGCGGCCCCGCTGTACCAACCCAGGCCATACGTGGACCACACCATGCAAAGCACCCGTTGCCGCATCATTTTCGTCCTGCCCCTCCTGGTCCTCTGCCTCGCGGGCGGACAGGCCCTGGCCGCGGGGAATGCCCACGAAGTCGGCGCGACCGACGGCAAAGACAAGAGCTGGATCGGCAGGCAGCTGTCGCATTTCAAGGCCTATCCGCATCTGGACATGGCTTACCGCCGCATGAAGGAAAACCGGCTCGAGGACGCGCAAAAAGAATTCGAGCTCTATCTCAAGCTCCAGCCGGACGACCTTGCCGCGCGCGGCGATTACATGGACCTGCTCTACGACCTGGGCCGCTACGACGCGGCCATGGCCGAAGCCCATCGCATCCTGGCGGCCAAGCCCGACAACGCCGCCGCCCTGCTCACCTCGGGCCTTTGCCTCATGCGCGCCGGCGACCTCAAATCCGCCGTCGCCCCCATGGAGCAGGCCGTGGCCCTGACCAAGGACAAGCCCGTACCGCACCGCGTGGCCGTTTTGGCCACGGCCGACGTGCTGGCGAAGCTCGGGCGCTACCAGCAAGCCCTGTCCCTGCTCTCCGGCCTGCCCGAAACCGCGGACAACTACGCCCTCGATCAGGCCAAGGGGGTGCTGTGGGCCAAGAAGGGGGACGCGGCCCAGGCGGTATCGGCCTTTGAAAAGGCCCTGGCCGCCGCCGGAAACGACAAGGAAAAACTCGCCACACTGCGCGCCCTGGCCGTGGCCAGCGCGGACACGGGCGATGCGCGAAAGGCCGGCGCGTATCTGACCGAAGCCCGCGCCCTGGCTCCGAAGGATCCCGATCTTTTGCACCAGCAGGCCGTCCTGGCCAACAAGGCCGGCCGGTTCGAAGAGGCCGCCCGCCTGGGCCAGGAACTGACGCGGCTGGCCCCGACCCTGGAAAACAAGCTCTTTTTGGCCAACGTCCTGGCCTCGCTCAAGCGCTACGACGCCGCCGCCGCCGAACTCACGCCGCTTCTGGCCCAAAAGCCCAAACCCAAGGAAGCCTACCGCCTCAACATGCGTCTGGGCGTGCTGGCCATGCAGGCGGACAAGCCCGACGAGGCGGCCGCCTATTTCCGCGCCGCCGTGGACCTGCGCCGCGAGCCCCTGGCCCTGATCCGGCTGTCCCGGGCCGAACAGCGCGCGGGGCGCACCCAGGAAGCCGCCCAGGCGCTGCACGAGGCCGTGAGCATGGGCGCGGACCCGAACACCCTGCTCGAACTGGCCACGCTGCTCACCAAGCTCGACAAGAATACCGCCGCCATCACCTATCTCGACAAGGCCCTGGCCGAAGCCAAGGACCCGCAACAGCGTTCCCATATCCTGGCCATGAAGGCCACGCTTTTGGCCGAAACCGGGGACAACGCCGCCGCTCGCAAGGTCCTGGAGGAAGCGCTCCAGGCTCCGGGCGCGGACAAGGCCCGGCTGTTGACCCAGCTTGGCGAGACGAACCTGCGCCTGGGCGACGCCCCGGCGGCCGTGGCCGCCTTCACCCAGGCCCTCTCGGCCGGCGCGGGGCAGGATATCCAGGCCTCCCTGGCCGAAGCGCTCGTCAGGGATGGGCAGGTCGAACGGGCGCTTGGCATCTACAAGACCCTGGTCGAGAAGGCCGCGACCCCCCAAAAGCGCGACGCCTACCGCCTGGCCGTGGCCAACCTGCTTTCGCGCCTGGGCCGCAACGCCGAGGCCGCCCCCATCTTCAAGGAACTGGCCGCCGCCGGGCAACCCGCCCTGCTGCGCCAGGCCGGCGAGAGCTTCGCCGCCGCCGACATGGACAAGGACGCCATCGCCAGCCTCGAGGCCTTTACCCGCCAGGACATCAGCCCCGCCGACAAGGCCGAGGCCCTGCTCGCCCTCGGCAACGTCTACGCCGGCCGGAAAAATGCCGCCAAGGCCTATGACGCCTTCGAGCAGGCCTCGCGCCTGGCCTCGAACCTGCCCCGGGACAAGCAGGCGGAAATCGCCCTGGGCCTCGGCACCTCGGCCGCGCTTTCGGGTCGGCCGGCCAAGGCCGTCGAACCCCTGAGCCGGGCCCTTGGGCTTCTCGATAACGGCCCGCGCAAGGCCAAGGCCATCATGACCCTGGCCCAGGCCTACGGCACGTTGGGCAACAGTCAAAAAGCCATCGCCTTCTGGCGGCAGGCGGCCGCCGCGCCCGGGGCGCTTCGAAGCGACGTCGCCGCCTCCCAGGAAAACCTCGGCTACGCCCTGACCGGGGCCGGCGACCTGCCCGCCGCCGAAAAGGCCTTCCGCCGCGCCCTGGCCCTGTCCGGCCCCAACTGGCGGCTGCTCTCCGCCCTGGGCCAGATCGCCTACAAGACCGGCCGCTACCAGGAAGCCCTGGACGACTTCACCAGGTCCCTGGCCCTCAATCCCGACCCGGCCACCCGCATCGCCATGGCCCTGTGCTACGAAAAGCTCGGCAAGCCGGGTCTGGCCCTGGTCGATTACGACAAGGCCGCCCCGGACCTCGCCTCTCTCTCGGCCCAGGATCGCCGCGCCTATTACCGGGCCCAGGGATTCCTCTACGCCGGGGAATCCCGCAACGAGGCCGGCATCGAGGCCTTCAAGGCCACCTTGGAACTCGGCTACGATCCGGAAACGGCCACGCGCCTCGGCCGTCTGGAACGGCTGGCCGGCCATCCCGAGGAAGCCAAAAAGACCCTCGAAGCCGTGGACCCGGCAACGCTTCCCCCGGACCTCAAGATCATGCGCCTGTCCGAGCTGGCCAGCCTGGCCGAGGCGGACAAGGATTACGACAGGGCCCGCAAGTTCCTCGAAGCGGCGCTGGCCATACGCCCGGACGCCGACACGGAATTTCGCCTGGGCAACGTGCTGCGCGACAGCCACCACGTGAAGGAAGCCATCGAGGCCTACCGCCGGGCCGTGAAGCTCGACGACGCCAACCGCTACCTGACCGCCCTGGGCTACGCCCTAAGCGAGGACAAGCAGTACGCCGCGGCGGCCGAGGTGTTCGAGACCGTGCTCCACCGCGACCCGGACTACCTGCATCTGTGGGAGGACCTCGGCTACGCCTACATGCACGAGTGCGAAAACAACAAATCCGTGGACCGCTTCAAGCGCGCCATCGACAACGCGCCGCTGCGCCCGGTGGACAGCCCGGCGGACCGGGAAAAGCTGGACAAGGACGTCTACCGGATGCGCAAGGAAGTAACCAAGCTGGAGACGCACTTCACCACCACGGCCTACATGTCCTACATCGCCGGGGACGCCGGGCCGCTGCCCTCCTCCGGGGGCGACTCCATGGACACCATCCGCTCCGGGGCCGGCGCGGAGTTCGCCTGGATTCCGCCCAAGGTCGGCTTTCGCGACGACCGCATTCTCCAGGTCATCGGCCGGGTGACGGCCAGCTTCAACAAGGACAGCCTGGAAATCGACGACAAGTCCTGGCAGGGCGCGGCGGGACTGCGCTACAAGCCCTTCAAGACCCAGAACCTCAACGTCGGCGTCGAGCGGCTGTTCAAACTCGGCAAGGCGGCCGAGGACAACTGGCTGCTGCGGGCCATGTATTCCCTGACCGACGGCTACGACGTCAAACCGAAAGAAAAATACTGGAATTATTCATACTTCTACGGTGAATACGACTACTACACCGAAAACGACCCGCGCAGCATGTTTTACGCCGAAGGCCGGCAGGGCATCTCGTTCAACGTCCGCGACCGCTTCCTCATCACGCCCCACGTGGTGGCCGACGTGCGGGTCTGGTCGCCGGACCTCAACGAGTCGTCCTACGTGGAAGGCGGCGGCGGGTTGTCATTCAAATACCTCTTCAACCGCGCCGACTACGAGGTGGAACGCTCGTCCCTGGAATTCCTGCTGCAATACAAGTACGGGACGCTTTTCAACAAAACCAAGGTCACGGACAGGGAAAACGTCATCAACGCCCTGTTTCTGACCACCATTCTCAAATTCTGATCGGAGGGGGCCATGGCAAGCGCTTTTCGCCGCATCGTCCCGGCACTGCTGTGCCTCCTTGCGCTGCTCGGCCCCACACGGCCGGCGGCCGCCGAGACGCCGGGTTTCACCGGCACCTTTCTCCAGCTCCTGGCCGACCATGATTCCTGGGACGCCAACCGTTGGCAGGCGCTTTTCACCGCCCTGCGCGCCATCGGCGTGGATGAAGTGGTGGTGCAGTGGAGCGTCAACGATAAGGCTCCCACCTACCAAAGCGAGCACTTCACCGCCCCGCCGAACATCGCCTTGCCGGCCGTGCTCCAGGCGGCCAGGGCAAGCGGCATGCGCCTCATGCTGGGGCTCGTGCACGATTCGGCCTACTGGGAGAAAATCAAGCGGGACCCCAAGCTCGTACGCGTCTATTTCCGCCGGCTGCTCCTCGAAAGCTTGGCCGCCGCCAAGGAGCTTGCCGCGCTTACGGCGGAAGATCCGACCGTCGTCGGTTATTACATTCCCCAGGAAATCGACGACCGCAGCTGGCTCGAACCCGATCGCCAGGACGTGCTGGTGGAATACCTGACCGATTTGCGGGAAGGCCTGCGCCAGATCGCGCCGGGCCTGCCCGTGGCCGTGTCCGGATTTTCCAACGCCTTTGCCGAGCCCCTCGTGCTGCGCCGGCTCTGGACGCGGATTCTCGGCGCAAGCGGCATCGACCGGGTGCTCTTCCAGGACGGCGTGGGCGTGGCCAAGCTGCTCCACGGCGAAACCGGCATCTTCCTGACGGCGGTTTCCCAGGCCGCCCAGGAGACCGGCCGGGCCTTCACCCCGGTCGTCGAAACCTTCACCCAGGTCGCCGGACCGCCGATCAACGACAAGCCGTTCCAGGCCATTCCCGCGCCCCTCGAGCGCCTGAAAAAGCAGCTCGACACGGCCGGACGCCTGCCCCACGACGGCATCGTCGCCTTCAGCCTGCCTGAATACTGCTCGCCCTTCGCTGGCCCGGCCGCGGCGGCGCTCTACGCGCAGTACAAAAGCGCCTTCATCCACTGACAGGAAGAGGGGAGAAGAGAATGCGAGAGGGGAAACCCTTTAAAAAGGGTTCTCCCCTCTCGCGCTCTCCCCTTCCTAAAGTTTTTATCTTTTAGTTGGTTATAGAGAATACGTTTTTCGAGGGAAGGATAGGGAGCCGATTGGGCGGAGGCTAGCCCGGCTCCTTTTCCACGGCGCAGAGAAGTCCGCGCAGCTGGTACGAGCCGAAAGCCGGATCATAGGGCGGGCCGTCATTGGTCAGGACGTTGGCGTTGGACTCGAAAGCCCCGAAATCGAACCCGCCGCGCTCGGGAAACCACCAGCCGTGGTCGACGCTGACCACCCCTTCCCGGATGTCGGCCGTGACCTTGGCCCGCATGCGGATGGCCCCGCGCGGGCTTTTGACCCGCATCCAGTCGCCGTCGACGATGCCGAAGCGGGCGGCCGTGGCCGGCCCAAGCTCGGCCAGGGGATCGGGACGCCTCTTGCGAAGCCCGGCCACCTGCCGGCCGTCGCTGTGGAAAAATTCCAGCCGCCGCGCCCCGGTGGTCAGAACCAGCGGGAATTCGCGCGCCACCTCCGGCGCGGACACCGGACTTTCCGGCGGTTCGGCAAAGGACGGCAACGGATCGTAGCCCAGCCGGGCCAGCGCCTTGCAGGATAATTCCACCTTGCGACTCGGCGTGCGAAAGCCCTTTTCCGCAAACCGCCGATAGACGGGTTCGGCCATGACCATGAACCGGTCGGCCAGCTCGTCGAAGGTCAGGCCGATGGGCTTCAAGCGCTGGTCGAGAATGTCGGGGAGCGTCTCATCGGCCCCGGGAAGTCCCAGACGCCGGGCCAGGTCGCTTAAAATCAGCTCGTTTTGCCGACACTCGCCCACATGCGCCAGCTTGCGATGGGCAAAGACCGCGCGCGGGGCCACCAGCGGCAGCTCGATGATCTGGTCGATCTCGGGCCAATAGGCCGAAGGCAGCACGTAATCGGCCAACGCGGCGGTCGGGGTCATGAAATGATCGGCCACGACGAGCAGGTCCAGGGCGCGAAGGGACCGCAGTACACCCAGGCTGTTGGCCACGGTGGCCAGGGGATTGTTGCCGAAAACGAGCAACGCCCGCACCCGGTAGGGCTCGCCCGTGCGCATGGCCCCGAAAAGCCCGGGGATGTGCGCCGCCGGCATGAAGGCCCGAAACCCGCCCAGAAGCTTGAACCGGTCGGCCCCGATGCGCTTGGCCAGGGCGTCCGGCGGCAGGGCTTGGCGCATGACCGGATAGGCGGCCACCAGGTCGTGGCCAAAGACATCCCCGCCCGGAATGTCCAGATTGCCGGTCAGCCCGCGCAGGATGGCCACGGCCCGCACGGTTTGCAGGCTGTTGGGGTTCTGCTCCAACGACACGCCCCACTCGAGGATGGACGGCTTGTCCAGGGCGTAGCGCCGGGCGGCCTCGAGAAGCGAGGCCGCCGGCACGCCGGTCACCTCCTCGGCCCACTCGGGCGTGGCCTCCCCCACCCGCTCTCGAAGCGCCTCGAACCCGGAACCGTAGGCCTCAACGAACTCCCGGTCGTACCAGCCCTCTTCAATGATGGCCCGGATCATGGCCATGGCCAGCGCCGCGTCGGTGCCGGGCCGGATCGGCAGCCACAGGCCGCAACGCCTGGCCGTCTCGCTGCGCCTGGGGTCGACGGCGATGCCGTAGGCTCCCCCGGCCAGGGCCTTTTTGATCGGAAAGGCCAGCTCGCCGTCCGGACCGGAGACCAGCGGATTGTGGCCCCAGAAAAGGATGGTGCGCGGCGGCACGTCGCCGTAATAGTCCCCGGCCACGAAGCCGCCATAGGTCAGGTTGCAGGCCGTGATGCGCGGAATGAAACAGTTGGCCAGCCCCGGCTCGTACCAGTTGGGCGTGCCGAAGGTGTTGGCGAAGCGGATGACGTGGAAATAATGGTGCCGGCCGGTGCCCTGGCCCAGGGCCACGGACTCGGGGCCGGATTCCCGGCGAAACGTATCCAGGCGGGCGGCGATGTCGGCCAGGGCCTCGTCCCAGGAAACGCGGACGAATTTCCCCGCGCCCCGTTCGCCCACGCGCTTAAGCGGATAACGCAGCCGGTCCGGATGGTACATCGCCTCGGGCGTGGACAGGCCCTTGACGCACATGCGGCCGCAATTAAAGGGCGATCCCGGCCAGGGTCGCACCCGCGTCACCCGTCCGCCGACAACCGTCACCCGGGTCGCGCAACCGCCGTGACAGACACGGCAGACGCTCCGGAACTCGCCGTCAGGCCAAAGGGAAGTGGCAAGAGAGGACATAGGAACCGGGGGGAAACCTTTCTGGAGAAAGGTTTCCCCCCGGACCCCCTTTCCAAAGACTTTTAATGGAAACAAAATGTTCCCCATAGCCCACCCGTAACCATTATAAACTTTAGGAAGGGGAGAGCGCGAGAGGGGAGAACCCTTTTTAAAGGGTTTCCCCTCTCGCTATCTTCCCTCCCTCTAAAGCGCAGCAAAAAAACTCAGTACGGCCAGGAAACCGAGCCCCGTGCGCACGACGTGGAGAATGTTCCACTTTTCCAAAAGCGCCCGGATGCCGGCATCGGCGTCCTCGGCGTTCGTCGCCATGAGCGTGGTATTGAGGGGCATGATCCACTTGCGCGTCACCACCCAGATGGCGCAGGTGAAAAGCGAGCCCGTCAGATACAGCCCCTTGCCCGTCCAGAGAAGCCCGACCATGCCGAAAAAGAAGCCGGCCATGACCAGGTATTCCTGCATCCGCCTGGCTCTCGGGTAGCTGCGCTGCCACTGGGCCAGCATGTCGGCATCCAGGAAAACGCGCCGGGCGGGATGCTCGACGATGTTGATATACAGGGCCGCGCCGGTAAAAGCGGCCATAATGGCCAAAGCGATGGCGCCGAATTCCACGGGGAAACTCCTTGGGCTTAGGCCCCGACCGCGTCCAGGGTGTCGCGCAGGGCGGCGATGGCCGTATCCTGCTCGGCGTCCGTGAGCGACGGGTACATGGGCAACGAAAAAATCTCCTTGGCCGCCCGCTCGGTTTCGGGCAGGTCGCCTTCCTTGTAGCCCAGATACGTATAGCCCGTCATGGTGTGGATGGGCCAGGGATAGCTGATGTTGACGTTGACGCCCCGCTCCTTGAGCCCGGCGATCACGGCGTCGCGCTTTTCGTGGCGCGCCACGTACAGGTAATAGGCGTGTTCGTTGCCGGGGGCCACGGCCGGCAGGGTCAGCGGCGTGTCGGCGAGCTCGGCGTCGTAACGCGCGGCCAGCTGCCGCCGGCGGGCGATGTAGTCCGGCAGGTGCTTGAGCTTGCCGAGCAAAATCGCGGCATGGATCTCGTCCAGGCGCGAATTGTAGCCGTGCTCCAGGGCGTAATAGGTCTTTTCCATGCCGTAAAAACGCAGGCGCTTGAGCTTTTTCGCCGTCTCTTCGCTTCCCGTCAGCACCATGCCGCCGTCGCCGTAAGTGCCGAGAATCTTGGTCGGGTAAAAGGAAAACGAGGCCGCGTCGGACATGGAGCCGGCCACCCGCCCGTTTCGCGCCGCGCCATGGGCCTGGGCGCAGTCTTCCACCACGCGTAGCCCGTGGCGATCGGCCACTTCCCGCACAGCCTCCATGGCCGCGCACTGGCCGAAAAGATGCACGGGCAAAATGGCCCTGGTGCGCGGGGTCACGGCCGCTTCCAGCTTGCCCGCGTCCATCAGATACGTGGCCGGATCGATATCCACGAACCGCGGCACTCCCCCGGCGCTGACAATGGCCGAAACCGTGGGCACGGCCGTATTGGCGACGGTGATCACCTCGTCGCCGGGCTGTATCCCCACCGCCAGCAGCGCCAACATCACGGCGCTCGTGCCGTTGTCGCAGCCCACGCCGAACCGCGTCCCGCAATAGCCGGCAAACGCCTCCTCAAAGGCGGCCACATGCGGCCCCAAAATCAGCTTGCCAGACTCCAAAACAGCGGTAACGGCGGCCAGGATCTCCTCCCGCTCCGCTTCATATTCCTTCAAATATCCCCAAACATTGACCGCCATAGTCGTTCCTTGTGAGGAGAGGAGCGGAGAGAGGAACCGGGGGGCGGGAACCCTTTTTTGGTAAAAAAGGGTTCCCGCCC
>NZ_AECZ01000032.1 GCF_000179555.1 Solidesulfovibrio fructosivorans JJ] | reverse complement strand
GGGTAACCAGGAATATTTTAAAGGAGAAAAAAGGACAGTCGTTATCATTGACGAACTAGAAGAGATGCAAAAGGACGATAGGAATTTTTTGGCCCACTTAATAAAACAAAGTTGCGATCAAGAATTCAATACTCGCTTAATGTTGATAGGGATAGCAAGTAGCGTCCATGAGTTAATTGGGACGCATGCTTCTGTACCCCGTTATATTTGCGAAATAAGCCTTACACCCTTAGCTGCACAAGATTTGATTGATATTGTTAATGAGGCAGCAAAAGCAGTAAGCGTTGAGGTTGCCAAAGATATACTTTATAGGGTAGCAATCATCGGGAACGGATATCCTCATTTTGCACATTTGATTGGCAAATCGTTGCTCCATGAGGCTGTTATTAACAGGGAAAAACAAATATCAGATCGTATTTACAGGCAAGCGATATCGAGAGCAGTGGCAAGCAGTATTGAAGAATTGATGAATACATATAACACAGCAACACAACGACAAGATGATGTTAATCGACATTTGGTTTGGGCTTTGGCTGATGCAGATTGTGTAGATATGAGAACAAATGATTTATTTGAGCACTGTAGAACAATTGGGAAGAGAATGTTGTGGACATTACCAGATGATAAAACACTTGGAATACGATTGCAGCGTCTTGGGACTGAAAATCATGGCAAAATCATAATTAATACTCCAAAGCGTGGAGGAACTGATGAAATACGATATAGATATAAGCGATTCTCGAATAGTCTTATGCGCGGCCATGTTCGATTAATTGCAGAAAATGAAGGAGTACAGCTCGGTAATCGAACGACATTATGATGATCCTTACTATATGGATGAAAATGGCCCACGTTGTCCAAAAAAAATGTTTGGCGTGGGTCTTTATTTGTCTGTGGGTAAAGAATAATGCAAAGACGAGTTGTTTAACAGCATCAAATAACTGCTTTAAGTCAATATTTACAACGATCAACCCTTGCACTTTGTAGTTAAATGGATTCACGCTAAGTACGTGAGGTTGTAAATGAGTTTTATAACTACGCTGGTTGATCCTTTTAATATTACAGATTTGATTCGTGTATCTGTTCAACTTCTTAAGCAGACTACAGAAAGGTCTAGAGTTGAAAGAGAGAATTATGCAGCGAAGTTAGAAGCTGCGAGTGGGAACGATATTTTTAAGTATGTTTTATTGACAAATATTTCTGCACTTGATGGATATATAGCACAGACTAGAATCCAGGCGGCGCAAAGTTTTCGACTTTGTCAAATTGTTGCTGTGTTAGGTTTTATGCTGATTTTATTTGGTATCGGTCTCGGTGTGTATTTTTCGATGGTTATGAACGGGCAAGTGGATATTGCGTACCTTTCGGCGGGTGCAGGTCTGTTGACGGAATTTATTTCAGGGATTTTTTTCTATATGTATAATAAAAGTTTGAAGCAAATAAATAGGTTTCATGATAAGCTTGTAGTTATGCAACAGGCAAGCATAGCTTTTTTAGCTTGCAGTCTCATAGATGATCCAAGTAAACAAGATGATACAAAAATTGAACTTTCAAAAGGGCTGTTGAACGCTTCGTGCAACAACGGATCCTAGCGGTAAGATAAGATTTAGAGAAAATGTACGGGTGTACGCACGGTTTCCGGTAATACCAAGCTCTCGAAGAATGGTCTTCGTCTATCCCCAACGCTCCTGGCCAACTGCGGCTTCAAGCAGGGTGATGAGTTCAAGGTCTCCTGCTTGGAAGAGGGGAAGATCGTTCTGGAAAAGAAGTAGTTAGCTGGATTGTTTGGGAATAGTTGCGCGTCATGGCCCACGTCGTCCTGGGAAGATGGAATGTGGGGCTTTATTTCTTAATTTCTTCGATCACCTCACCTGCAGCAGCACCAGCAACTGCGCCTATCAATACCCCTGCTACAATTACTCCTAATCCTCCTGTGGCAACTGAAATAGCCGCGCCTGCTATACTACCAACAACAGCGGCTTTAGGATGTTTGTTAGCCAAGTGTGTTCCATGGTGGATAAGAGTTTTTATTATATGATTCATAATGTTGCGTCCATTCGTCTAGGTGGCATGCATAATTATTGCATAAATTCGTACTTTAGTAGGCCTTCAATAATCAAAAATATTAGATGTTAGGGCGAATGGCGATTTGAAAGCATTTCCTTGGAGACTTGTTTTAATGATTTAAATAAATTATAGCCATAAAATCCTATTTTTTGTTTGTAATATCCACTGACAACGCCTGACAGGCTGAGGAAGAAAGGGGATTGCGAAAAATAATATGTAGTAATAGCAGAAGGAGATATCGCTCCGTGGGTATTATATGCTTCTCGAATGGCATCCTCAAGCGATTTTCCTCTTTGCATGGCACTTCCAATTGTTTCTCCGTATTTTTCACCTTTCCACCAATTGAATATGGAAAATAAATTTACCATTGGAATCTCCAATGCAAGAATTATGCTATAGCAAAGTAAAAGATCGTATTTCTATCATAATTACTGAGTTTCATGTTTTTGGTTAATGCTAATCTCTGTTGTGCACTGAGAATAAACGAAGCAAAGTATAGTGGCTTGTTCGATTTCGTCATGTTATGAACTGTACCCGCGAAAGAATCCCCCAGCGAGGCTACCAAGGGCTTCCCAGAACCCACTTTTTAGGAAAGAGGAATCTGGCCCGACATCCTGAATCCCCTGGACCATCGTTCGCTCGAAAGCATTTATCTGATCGACGAGTCGCCTTAATTGATGGCGGATCGCCGCATCCTCGACTCCTCCTCTTGTGCCGATGTGTGACTCCAGTGCTATTATCCACTTGTCATCGCCAACTTTTGTCGTGTAGGCAAAGGTGCCGTGAGCATTATGGTCATTGTTATAGATATTGCTTACAATCATTGCGCTCACGCTATGGGTATCTGGTACAGACATCAGGATAGTTGCCACAGCTCTTTCTTCATTGAGAAGCTGTATAAACCCTGGAATATCGTCTCCGTCTTTGTCTCGATACTTAAATGTTATAGAATCATTATCCCGTTCTATTTCCTTAAGTTCGCCAATAGACTTAGTTATCCCTTCAAGCATTTCAAGATCCATGCGTTCACACATGGTTAACCCTTCCTTCTGGAGGTTATTCATTTTGGAAAGCTATAATCAAAAAAAATCAATTCCATACGAACTGTAATGTCAATTTTTGAATAATGAACTAGAGGAGGCCTCGTCTTTTCTAGTCTAACTGCCTGTCTCCTGTCTTGAGAATATTGCCTTAAAAAGTGATACAAATTCTTCTTGAGAATGGAAAGCTGTTCTCATTCTTTCTTTCAGCTCAGAGGCTCTTGTTGGTAAAATTATTTTTCGCATTTTACTGGCGTATACTCTGAATATTAAGTCATCTTCAATCTCTACTATTCTTAACTGTATATGTTGGGGTAGGCCAAGTGATTTTACTGTGTCAATGCTTAAAATTGCTGTATAAAGTAATGATATTGAGTTGCCGTTTGGATCGTTTAGATATTTTGTAGCACTTTTGAATGCCATTTTCCCAGTCAATAAGTAGCCATAATTATTATCGTCAGAAGCATGCTTGTTACCAATGTAGCTATTTTCATGATTAAAAGTTCTTTTGTGGTGTATTGGAATTTTTCTAATATCAAGCGAAAACTTGTTAGGCGGCCATAATATCTGATTATATTTTCTTTATGATAAGTTGGTCCAAAAAATAATAACATTCTTGCAGGTAAGGCTTGGTATAGAATGGCAGATGCAAATTGTTTTTCATCTTTTTTCAGTTTTTGTATATTTCAATGCTACTGGATCAAATAGGCTTGTATCTACTGTAGGCATTGGTAGACCACCTTCCTGATGCAAGTTTGTTGCCGAACTGTATTGATATTTATTTTTGCATCGTTAATCGCTGCCATCAGAACCATTTGAGTCTCCACTGAATAGCCCTATGGCAACAGTTAAAACACCAGTTAAAATTGCTGAACCAATTTTTATTATTTTTCCCGTGCTACTTGTTATTTTCCACTGCTTGCCACAATCGCGACAGGCGTAGTCCAACTCAGTAACATTGCTATTGAACATAGTTGTCTTCTCAGAGTCGCAAAACGGACAACGAATCTTTTCGTCCATAGCTAAGGCCCTAGATTTATTTGTTTTATGAATCGGCGTCCTTGGAAAGGCGTTTATATACAGAGTAGCAGAATATTGAATGCGTTTTCAAGAAAAAAATGTAAATTTATATCTATTATTTTCAGCCAGTTGCTCATTCCAATCGATTTATCTAAGTTTAACTTTTTGAAAATACCAATTTCACCTGCACCATGTAACTCCATAGCTCGTGTCGTTAATATACTAAAATCACTAACTATTTATCATCTCCAAACCTCTCCAATCCCCGTTTCTCTTTCCTCCGTGAAAAAATCCCAACAAACCCCTTGACCTCCCCGTACCAAATCCGTACTTACCCCGAGCCAACGACGCGCCAACGAAGCCAACGGTTTTGGCCCCCAACTTTTTCTTGGGAACGAAAGATTTGGGGTTGACTTCGGGACGAGTTTGGGGCATTTAGCCTGTTCCCTGATTCTGTTTATAGGACCGTAGCTCAGGGGGAGAGCGCTTGCTTGACACGCAAGAGGTCGGGAGTTCAAATCTCCCCGGTCCTACCAGCGTGCGACCAACAGGGAGGCCTCGGCCTCCCTTTCTTTATAGAGCGATAGGGTGGTAGCGCCACCCAAAGAAGGCAACGTGCTGGTCACTATAGAGGATTCATCCCTGGAGGCGGCTGCCGGCGAACCCTGCGGCCAGGTTTTGTCCCGGGGCATCTCCGGCAAGCGCATGAAAAATGCCGTGGCCTGTCTGGTCGACGGCAAGCCCCTTGATTTGACCGCGCCTCTTCCGGAAGGGGGTCGGGATCTCGCGCCGGTCGCGGCCGATTCCCCGGAAGGGCTGGCCATCATACGGCACTCGACCGCCCACATCATGGCCGAGGCCGTCAAGAAGCTTTTTCCCGCCGCCCAGGTCACCATCGGGCCGTCCATCGAGAACGGCTTCTACTACGATTTCGCTTTCGAGCGCCCCTTTACGCCTGAAGATCTCGAGGCCATCGAGGCGGAAATGCAAAAGAGCATTGCCGCCAACGCGCCTTTCTCCTGCACCTTCGTGCCCAAGGCCGACGCCAAGGCGCTTTTCGCCTCCCAAGGCGAGGTCTACAAGCTCGAGATCATGGACGAGAACATCGTGGGCGACACGGTTTCCCTGTATCGCCACGGCACGTTCACCGACCTGTGCCGCGGCCCCCATGTGCCGACCACGGGCGCGGTCAAGGCGTTCAAGCTGCTCTCCGTGGCCGGGGCCTACTGGCGCGGCGACGAAAAGCGCCCCATGCTGCAGCGCATTTACGGCACCGCCTTCGCCTCGGACGCGGACCTCAAGAAGTATCTGCGCCATCTCGAGGAAGCCAAAAAGCGCGATCACCGCAAGCTCGGCACCCAACTCGATCTGTTCAGCTTTTCCGAAGAGGTCGGCGCCGGCATGCCCATCTGGCATCCCAAAGGCGAGCTGATTCGCACGATTCTCGAGGATTTCGAGCGCCGGGAGCACTTGCGGCGCGGCTACCAGCTCGTGCGCGGCCCGCTTATCCTGCGCCGCGAACTCTGGGAGCGCTCCGGGCATTACGACAATTATCGCGAGAACATGTATTTTACCGAGATCGACGGGCAGGCCTACGGCATCAAGCCCATGAACTGCCTGTCGCACATGCTCATCTACAAGTCGCGCGTGCGCAGCTACCGCGATCTGCCCCAGCGCTACTTCGAACTCGGCGTGGTGCATCGCCACGAAAAGTCGGGCGTGCTGCACGGACTTATGCGCGTGCGCCAGTTCACCCAGGACGATGCCCATATCCTGTGCCGCCCCGATCAGCTTCTTGACGAGATCACGGGCGTGATCAAATTCGTCCAGGATGTGGTGGCGCTTTTCGGCTTTGACTACGAAGTGGATCTGTCCACCCGTCCGGAGAAGTCCATCGGCTCGGACGAGGATTGGGATCGCGCCACCAAGGCGCTCATCGACGCCATGGAGTCGCTCGGGCTTCCCTACGACATCAACGAGGGTGACGGCGCTTTTTACGGGCCGAAGATTGACATCAAGCTCAAGGATGCCTTAGAGCGCCGTTGGCAATGCGCCACGGTGCAGTGCGACTTTACCTTGCCGGAACGTTTCGACCTCGTTTATACGGATGCGGATGGGGAGCGCAAACGGCCCGTCATGCTGCACCGGGTGATCCTCGGCGCGGTGGAGCGGTTTTTGGGCGTGCTCATCGAGCATACGGCCGGGGCCCTGCCCACATGGCTGTCGCCGGAGCAGGCGCGCATCCTCATCGTTACCGACGCCCAGAAGGAATTTGCCGAAGAGGCTAAGGCCAAGCTGGCCGAGGCCGGTATTCGGGTCGAGCTGGACGAGCGCAACGAAAAGCTGGGTTTCAAGGTTCGCGAGGCCCAGATGGAGAAGGTCCCCTATATGCTTGTGGCGGGGGACAAGGAAAAGGAACTCGGCGGCCTGAACGTGCGGCTGCGGTCCGGGGAGAATCTTGGCGTCAAGTCCCTGGACGAGATTGTGCTCATGATCACGGCCGATTGCCTGGAACCGTTTAAGCGTGGAGGTATGCGCTATAACTTCCGCTCCCAGTAGTGATCCCCGGTGTAACCACCGGATTCGTGCCCGTGAAGTGCGGGTGATCGCCGACGACGGCGCCCAGGTGGGCATCATCCCCACCAGCGAGGCGCTGCGTATGGCGCAGGAAAAGGGACTCGACCTGGTCGAGGTCGCGCCCAACGCCGATCCGCCCGTGTGCCGGATCATGGACTTCGGCCGTTTCAAGTACCAGCAGCAGAAAAAGCTGCAGGAGGCGCGCAAGAAGGCTTCCACGGTACAGCTGAAGGAGATCAAGGTCCGGCCCAAGACCGACGAGCACGATTACCAGACCAAGCTCAAGCACATTCGCCGCTTCCTGGAAGAAGGGGACCGTTGCAAGGTCACGGTGTTCTTCCGCGGACGCGAGATCGTGCACAAGGACCGGGGCGTACTTATTTTGTCCCGCGTCGTGGCTGATCTGGGGGACCTGGCCAAGGTGGAGCAGGAGCCGCGCACCGAAGGCCGCATGATGACCATGCTGCTTGCCCCGCAAATCAAGAAAACGCCCGCGCCCGTGTAAGCGGTCGCGTCCAAGGAGTCCGATATGCCCAAGATGAAGACCAACCGCAGCGCGGCCAAGCGGTTCACCAAGACCGGTTCCGGCAAGTTCGCCCGTCGCCGTCAGAACCTGCGCCATATCCTGACCAAGAAAAACGCCAAGCGCACCCGCCGCCTGGGCCAGGGCACCCTGGTCGACAAGGCCAACGAGAAGGCCGTGCGCCGGCTTTTGCCCTACGCCTAGGCGACCTGGGCTGATCATACCACGCTAAAGGAGCCCGATCATGCGCGTCAAACGTGGACAAGCCGCCCATAAGCGGCACAAGAAATATTTGAAGATGGCCAAGGGCTTTGTCGGAGCCCGCGGAGTCCTCTACGAAACCGCCCGCGAGGTTGCCGAACGGTCGCTGGCCTATGCCTACCGTGACCGCAAGCAGCGCAAGCGCCAGATGCGCAAGCTCTGGATCATCCGCATCAATGCCGCCGCCCGCGAGAACGGCCTGTCCTACAGCGTTTTTATGCGTGGGCTGACCCTTGCCGGTGTGGAGCTGGACCGCAAGGTCCTGGCCGATATGGCCGTGCGCGAAAAGGACAGCTTCCAGAAGCTGGCGGAGCTGGCCAAAGCCAAGGTGAATTAAGTTGGGAAGCCAACCCACGCTCGTTGCCGAGCTAGAGGGCCTGGTCGGGGAGTGCGCCGCGCGTCTCGACCAGGCCCTGGCGCTTGAGGACCTCGAGGAAATCCGGGTCGCCTACCTGGGGCGCAAGGGCCGGCTGGCCGCGCTCATGTCCCAGCTCCCGGGCCTCGACCCCGATGCCCGCCGCGCGGCCGGACAGGCCGCCAACACGGTCAAGCAGTCGCTGACCTCCCTGTACGACGGAAGGCTCGCGGCGCTGAACCGGGCGGCCCAGACCGCCGCCCTGGCCGGGTTCGATCCCACCGAACCGGGGCTGACGCCTTTTGCCGGGAGCGTGCACCCCATCACCCTGGTGACGGCGGAAATCTGCAAGGCCTTCGGCGAGTTGGGCTTTTCCATCGTCACCGGGCCCGAGATCGAGACCGACTACTACAATTTCGAGGCGCTCAACATGCCCCCCGAGCATCCCGCCCGGGACATGCAGGATACGCTGTACATCACGGACAACGTGGTGCTGCGCACCCACACCTCGCCCTTGCAGGTCCGCACCATGCTGGCCCGGAAGCCCCCGGTCGCGGTCATCGCCCCGGGCAAGGTCTACCGCCGCGACTCCGACCTGACCCACACCCCCATGTTCCATCAGATCGAGGGGCTGCTCGTGGACGAGGGCGTGTCCATGGCCGATCTGCGCGGCACGCTGACCGCCTTTGTGCGCCGCATTTTCGGTCCGAAAACCAATGTGCGCTTTCGGCCGAGCTTTTTCCCCTTCACCGAGCCGAGCGCCGAGGTCGACATCTCCTGCGTCATCTGCGGCGGCAAGGGCGAGACCGAGACCGGCACCTGCCGGGTGTGCAAGGGCACGGGCTTCGTCGAGATCCTGGGCTGCGGCATGGTCGACCCCAACGTCTTCGCCGCTGTGGGCTACGACACCGAGCGTTACACCGGCTTCGCCTTCGGCATGGGCGTGGAGCGCGTGACCATGCTCAAGTACGGCATCGGCGACCTGCGCATGTTTTTTGAAAACGATATTCGGTTCCTAAGCCAGTTTTAATTTCCAGGGGTCCTTTCCCGCACCCTCCCGACGCCGTCGGGACATTCCTCCCTGGCTCTCCTTGAGAGTTTTTCGGGAGGGTGGGGTCCGGGGAGGGAACCCCTTTTTGCAAAAAGGGGTTCCCTCCCCGGCCGCCGGAGGCACACACATCATGTTGCTCAGTTTAGCCTGGCTGCGCGAATTCACGCCCTATGAGGGCACTCCCCAGCAACTTGCCGACCGTTTGACCATGCTCGGCCTGGAAATCGAGGAGATCAAAAATCCTTTCGAGGAGATCGCCTCGGTGGTCGTCGGCAAGGTGCTCACCTGTGAGGCCCATCCCGACTCCGACCACCTGTCCTGCTGCACGGTGGACGTCGGCGGGGAAGCGCCGCTTCCCATCGTGTGCGGCGCGCCCAATGTCGCCGCCGGCCAGCATGTGCCCGTGGCTACGGTCGGCGTGACCCTGCCGGGCGGCCTCCACATCAAAAAAAGCAAGATTCGCGGCCAGGTGTCCGAGGGCATGATCTGCTCCGAATCGGAGCTGGGGCTGGCCGAGGAGCGAAGCGGCGGCATCATGGTCCTGCCCGAGTCCGCGACCGTTGGCTGGAGCCTGCCTGACGCCCTGGGCCTCGACACCTGCGTGCTCGACGTTTCCATCACGCCCAACCGGGCCGATTGCCTAAGCGTCCTTGGCATCGCACGGGAAGTGGCCATGGCTTTCGACCTGCCGCTCACCCTGCCCGAGGTGTCCTATCCCGAGTCCGGCCCCGACGCCGCGACCCAGGTGGCCATCGAGATAGAGGACGCGGAGCAGTGCCCGGTCTACCGGGCCAAGCTTTTAACCGGCGTCGCGGTCGGCCCCTCGCCGGAGCGCATCCGCTGGCGGCTTCTGGCCATCGGCCAGCGCCCCATTTCCAATATCGTCGACGCCACCAACTACGTGCTGTTCGAACTCGGCCAGCCGCTGCACGCTTTTGACCGGGCCAAGCTCGCCGGAAACACGGTCAAGGTGCGAAACGCGGCGGAGGGCGAGAAGCTGACCACCCTCGACGGCCAGGAGCGACTGCTCACCGCCCGGGACCTGCTCATTTGCGACGCCGAGAAGCCCGTGGCCCTGGCCGGGGTCATGGGCGGCGAAAACAGCGAGATGGGCTCCGACAGCACCGAGGTGCTGCTCGAGTGCGCCGTGTTCCGTCCGGGCGCCATCCGCAAGACCGCCCGGCGGCTGTCCCTGCCGAGCGAGGCCTCCTACCGCTTCGAACGCGGCGTGGACCAGGTCGGCTCGGTGTACGCCATGCACCGCGCAGTTTCGCTCATGCTCGAAACCGCCGGCGGCACGGTCCTGCCCGGCGAGGCTGTGGCCGAACCCCATCCCTACACCCCGCGCGGCATCGGTTTCCGTCCGGCCCGGGCCAGCCTGCTTCTGGGCGAGGAAATGCCCGAGGATTTTTGCCGCAAGACGCTTACCGCGCTGGGCTGCAAGCTGACGGACACCGATCCGTCCGGAACCATGGCCGTGACCCCGCCGTCGTACCGCCTGGACCTCGAGCGCGAGGCGGACCTCATCGAGGAAGTGGGGCGGGTGTACGGCCTGGACCGCATCGCGCCGAAGCTTCCCCGGGTGTCCAAGTCCCTGGACGACGCCGCGCCCGAGACGGAATTCGGCTTCTGGGCGAGGCTTCGGGCTTACGCCGTGGGCTTCGGGCTTCGCGAGGCGGTCAACTACAGCTTTGTCGGCCACGGCGACCTCGACCTCTTATGCCTGGATGCGGCCTGTCGCGTCTCGGTGGCCAATCCGCTCTCCGAAGACCAAAACGTCATGCGCCCCATGTTGGCCCCGGGGTTGCTCGGCGCCGTGCGCCACAACCTGGCCCAGGGCAATGCCCACCTGCGCTTGTTCGAAGTGGCCCGGATTTTCACCGCTGACGTCGCCTCGGACTCCACGGCTCGGGAGGCCGGCCGGATGGGCATCGCGCTCCACGGCGCGCGCCATCCCGAAGCCTGGCCCTGGCCCAAGGACGTGGAAGCCGGCTATGCCGACATCAAGGGGCTGGTGGAAGGACTTCTTGCCCATTTTCATCTGCCCGAGCCGACCTTTTCCCGGGTCGAGGACCAGCCCTGGCTGGCGCCGCAGGTGGATGTGACCTGCGGTCCGGTGCGCCTGGGGCTCATCGGCCAGGTCACGCCCGAGGTGGCCGACGCGTTTCATGCCAGAAGTCCGCTGTGGATCGCCGAACTGGATATCGATGCCTTGCGGGTCCTGGTCGATGCCCAAAAGACGGTTTTCGCGCCGCTTCCGGGATTCCCGCCCGTGCGCCGCGACATCACCCTGGCCGTGCCGGCCGGCGTGACCGTGGGCGCGGTGCTGGCCGCCATCCGGACCGCCAAGGCGCCGATCTTCGAGAACGTGGTGCTGATCGACGCCTACGAGCCCGAAGGGGAGGCCGAGCGCCGGCTGACCTTTCGCATCACCTATCGCCACCTGGAAAAGACGCTCAAGGACAAGGAAGTGGACAAGGTCCACGAGGCGCTCGCCAAGGCCGTCCTGGCCGCGCTGCCCGTGACCCGTCCGTAGCGGGAAGGGCGGTCGCCGGCGTCGCGTACGCGTGGCGACGATACGAATGGAAGAGCCCCGGCGCTGGCGTCGGGGCTCTTTTGCGTCGCGTGGAGCGGAAGCGTTGCGGCGAAACTCCATAGCCCTGTTGAGGATTATTTGAGCAACCGCATGTCGAAGGAAAAGGGTTGTGGCGGAAAAGCGAGGATGGCTGTGAAGTCGGGATGGTTCGGGTTTAACAGGTAGTTTGTTTCCTGGGGTATCACGACGCTCGGCACGGCGAGCACGGGTGTTTGCCCCTGGTTGATCCAGGCATCGCCGATGCGTTTGCATTCGGGATGTTCAATGGTCTGCCAATCGGCGGGCAAGCCCTGCAAAGTTACTTCCGTCACGAGCGTGGGCGCGAACTCCAGTCGGATGCAACTGTATGGCGCTGCGGCAAGGAGTGTGTAGTCTTGCACGTGGACGAGGATTTCGAGCGCCGCCAGGGATAGGGTCGCGGCCGAGTAGACGAGAGCCTTGCCTTTGGTGTTCCAACGCCCGCCGTATTTTTGCGCGCCTTCACCAGACAGCGCTGTTGTGGCATGCCGCGTTTGGAAGACGCGCCAACCGATCATCAGCTGAAGACGCCGTATTCGATACGCCCTAAGATATCCAGGACAAAGTCCGCGCCTTCTTTTGTCTCGGCATACTGAAGGGGCGATTTTTTATGAAATACGGATAGAGGCTTGGAGAGCCACTGCTGTGCCTTTTCTTTGTTGCCAAAGACTTCTGTCGCACGCTTGATGATGTCGGCAATGAGAGAGATATCCTCTATGCTTTCAGTGTATATCGCGGAATTTTCACGTTTTTTTAGCTGGTACTTCTGAGAGCATACACCGCAAGTAGTGCTTCTTGTTCTGACGCTACTGTAGGTTAAGCTTGCGCGGGAGCGCTTTTCTTCGCAGAGTTCAAAAGCGCCGGAAGGAGTATCCCGCTTCACCCAGAACCGGGCGGTCTGCTTTCCCAAACGGGAAGAAACTGATTGTTTCAGTTTCGGATACACAGGCATGTGGAAAATCTCCTTCTCAGACTCATAAAGACGGCACTCAGCCATGTCAAGGAAGTGGGATCATTCGGAGTCCCCATGCGCTCAAACCGTTAGCCTTTGGCGTGTGGCGGGCCCCGGCGCGAGGCGTCGGGGCTCTTTTGCGTCTGGGGGAGAAGCCGGCTAACCCTTGATGAAGGCCAGCAGGTCGGCGTTGACCTTGTCCTTTTCCGTGGTGCACAGGCCGTGGGGCGCACCGGGATATTCCGTAAGCCTCGCGTCCCTGACCAGCTTGACCGCCGCCCGGGAGGAGGCGTCGATGGGCACGATCTGGTCGTCGTCGCCGTGCAGGAACAGCGTCGGTACGTCGATCTTCTTCAGATCCTCGGTCTGGTCGGTTTCCGAAAAGGCCTTGATGCAGAAGTATGCCGCCGCAAGGCCGGCCAGCATCCCCTGGCGCCAGAAGGATTCCCGGACGCCTTCCGAGACCTTGGCTCCGGGCCGGTTGTAGCCGTAGAAGGGGAGGGTGAGGTCCTTGAAGAACTGCGAACGGTCGTTTTGGACGCCTTCCCGGATGCCGTCGAAGACCTCCATGGGCAGGCCGCCGGGATTGTCCCGGGTCTTGAGCATAAGCGGCGGGATCGCGCCGATGAGCACGATCTTGGCCACCCGGGCCGAACCGTGCCGGGCCAGATAGCGGACCACCTCGCCGCCGCCGGTGGAATGCCCCACATGGATGGTCTCCCTGAGGTCCAGGGCCTCGGTCAGCGTGGCCAGATCGTCGGCATACGTGTCCAGGTCGTTGCCATGCCAGGTCTGGTCGGAGCGGCCGTGGCCGCGCCGGTCGTGGGCGATGACCCGGTAGCCGTGGGAGGCCAGGAAGAACATCTGGTCCTCGAAGGCGTCGCCGGTAAGCGGCCAGCCGTGGCTGAAAACCACCGGCTGACCCGTGCCCCAATCCTTATAATACAATGTCGTGCCGTCCTGAGTGGTGATGGTCGCCATTGTCGCATCCTCCTTTGGGCTGCGCCCTCGTCCAGGCCGGGGCGGGACCGATACGGCCGCCGGCCGGGCGCGGGTACGTCACATACTTCCGGCAGGTAGCGCATTCCGGGCGTTTGTAAAGGGCGCCGCTCCACAGGGTTGACCCGGGAAGGCGTCTGGCGCATGAACACCGGATATGCCGCAACGGACCTACAAGATAGGCGAAGTCGCCGGTCTGACGGGACTCAAGCCCTTTGTGCTGCGTTTTTGGGAGACCGAATTTCCACAGCTGACCCCGGTGCGCACCCAAAAGGGGCAGCGCCTCTACACCGACGAGCACCTCGAGCTGATCGGTCGCATCAAGACCCTGCTCTACGAGGAAAAGCTCACCATCGACGGCGCGAGACGCCGTCTGGCCGACGACGGCCGGGATGGCCCGATTTTGCGTCAGATTTACGACGAGTTGACGGCCATCCGGCGGCTGCTCGACGTCTGACCCTTTTTGTTTCGCCGGAAAAAACGCATATTGAAAATCGGTTACACGTCCGTTTCGAACGGACGCCGCGCCGCGCCCGGGGCCGGATCGCCTCCGGCCGGTCGAATCAAGGGTATTGGCTATGGACGTACCCTGATTTTTACATTATTGAGACTTCGCCGACGGTCGTGGAGAGAGACTGGCCGGGCGGCGAGAGGCGGGAAATTTTTAATAACTGCCGGCCGTGCTGGAAGTTATGTCCGGGTTCCGGACGGGCGGCGTGGAAACGCCGCGTCGCGTATCCGCCATGTTTGTCGCAATGCTCCCGCTGCTGCGACAGCCGGCCGCGGATGCGGATCGCGGCTCCATGGCGAGAAACCTGTTCAACACATGCAAGAGGATCCTATGAGCGGAATCAAGGCTCGGCTGGACGCGATTTCGGCCATCATCAATTACAAGCCGTCCCATGCCCCGCTGAACTTCAGCGAGACCAAGCCCACCGATGTTTTCGGCAGCAACGTCTTCAGCGACAAGGTCATGCGCGAACGGCTGCCCAAGGACGTCTACAAGTCGCTGAAAAAGACCATCGAGCTCGGCCAGAAGCTCGATCCGTCCATCGCCGACGCCGTGGCCAACGCCATGAAGGACTGGGCCATCGAAAAGGGCGCCACCCACTTCACCCACGTGTTTTTTCCGCTCACCGGCCTGACCGCCGAAAAGCACGACGCCTTCCTGGTCCCCGACGGCAAGGGCGGGGCCGTGGCCGAATTTTCCGGCAAGATGCTGATCCAGGGCGAGCCCGACGCTTCCTCCTTCCCCTCCGGCGGCCTGCGCACCACGTTCGAAGCCCGCGGCTACACCGCCTGGGACGTGACCAACCCGGCCTATATCCTGGAAAACCCCAACGGCACGTTCCTGTGCATCCCCACGGCCTTCGTGTCCTGGACCGGCGAGGCCCTGGACAAGAAGACCCCGCTTTTGCGCTCCAACCAGGCGCTTAACAAGCAGGCCATGCGCATCCTGAAGCTTTTCGGCGTCACCACCAAGCTCCCCGTGGTGTCCTATGCCGGCCCCGAGCAGGAATACTTCCTTATCGACCGCAACTTCGTCTTCTCCCGCCCCGACCTGCTGATTGCCGGCCGCACCCTTTTCGGCGCCAAGTCGGCCAAGGGCCAGGAGTTCGAGGACCAGTACTTCGGCGTCATTCCCCGCCGCGTGCTGGCCTTCATGATGGAAGTCGAGCGTGAGCTTTACAAGCTCGGCGTTCCGGTCAAGACCCGCCACAACGAAGTGGCCCCCAGCCAGTTCGAAATCGCCCCGATCTTCGAGGCCGGCAACCTGGCCACCGACCACAACCAGATGGTCATGACCGTGCTGCGTACCGTGGCCAAGCGCTACGGCCTCATCTGCCTGCTGCACGAAAAGCCCTTCGCCGGCATCAACGGCTCGGGCAAGCACCTCAACTACTCCATCGGCAACGCCGACCTGGGCAGCCTGTTCGATCCGGGCGACACCCCGCACGAGAACGCCCAGTTCCTGGTTTTCTGCGCCGCCGCCATCCGCGCCGTGCACAAGTTCGGGGCGCTGTTGCGCGCCACCGTCGCCAGCGCCTCCAACGACCATCGCCTGGGCGCCAACGAGGCCCCGCCGGCCATCATGTCCGTGTACCTCGGCGAGCAGCTCACCGACGTCTTCGAGCAGATCAAGAAGGGCAAGGTCGAGAGCTCCAAGCAGAAGGGCCTCATGAACATCGGCGTCGACACCCTGCCGCCGCTGCCCATAGATCCGGGCGACCGCAACCGCACCAGCCCCTTCGCCTTCACCGGCAACCGCTTCGAGTTCCGCGCCGTGGGCTCCTCCCAGTCCATCGCCGGTCCCCAGGTGGCGCTCAACGCCATGATGGCCGAGTCCCTGGACTTCATCGCCACCAAGCTCGAGGCCGCCACCGCCGGCGACCCGAGCAAGCTCAACAGCGCCGTGCAGACCGTGATCCAGGAGCTCATGAAGGAGCACGATTCCGTGGTCTTCAACGGCGACGGCTACTCCGAGCAGTGGCACGCCGAAGCCGAGAAGCGCGGCCTGCCCAACCTCAAGACCACGCCCGACGCCCTGCCGGTGCTGACCACTCCCGAGGTGGTCAAGCTCTTCACCACCTACGGCATCTTCAGCGAGGCCGAGCTCGCCTCCCGCAAGGAGATCTACCTCGAGCAGTACGTCAAGACCATCCAGACCGAGGCCGCCCTGGTCGTGCGCATGGCCAAGACCATCATCTTCCCGGCCGCCGTGCGCTATCAGGGCGAGCTGGCCGCCACCTGCGCCAGCCTCAAGGCCATCGGGCACGACTTCAAGATGACCACCCTGGAGTGCGTCACCGCCAAGCTGCGCGACCTGCAGGAGAGGGTGGGTTCCTTCGAGAAGCTTCTGGAGCACAGCACCGACGACACCCTGGCCGAGGCCAAGTACATGTGCGACACGATTCTGCCGGCCATGCTGGACGTGCGCGCCGTGGCCGATGAGCTGGAAGCCGTGGTGGCCGACGACCTGTGGTCCCTGCCGAGCTACCAGGAAATGCTCTTCATCCGCTAGAAACGCGATACCGTACCGGGCTTGCCCGGAGAAAAAGGCCGCCCTTCGGGGCGGCCTTTTTTATGGCTGACGCGCGGCCGTTGCTTACGCCTGGCGCTGCATGTCCAGCACAAGCTGCTGGAGCACATGGGCCTGTCGGGCCAGTTCGCCCACGGCCTGGGTGGCCTGGTCCATGGCCTGGGCCGTGTCGGCGGCGATGGCCGTGACGTCCTGGATCGAGCGGTCGATCTCATCGCCTTCGGCCGCCTCCCGCTGGGAGGCTTCGGCGATGGAGGCGACCTGGCCGGACGTCAGCTCGATGAGGCCCACGATGGCGGCCAGGGCCTCGCGCGAGGTGTTGGCGAGTCCGGTCGAGGCCTCGATGGCGGCCACGGCCCTGTCCACGCCTTCGATGTTGGTGCGCGCGCCCTTCTGGATGTCGTGGATGGCCACGTCGACTTCCTTGGTGGCCACCATGGTTTTTTCGGCCAGTTTTCTGACCTCGTCGGCGACCACGGCGAAGCCGCGTCCCGCGTCGCCGGCCCGGGCCGCTTCGATGGCGGCATTGAGGGCCAGCAGGTTCGTCTGGTCCGCGATCTCGTTGATCACGCCGATCACCCGGCCGATACCTTCGGCTTGCCCTCCCAGGGCCGCCATGTCTTTTTTGAGGCCCAGGGCCAGTTTTTGGGCCTCGGCGATGCCGGTCACCACCGAGCCGACCACGGTCTCACCCTGCTGGGCCTGTCCCTTGGCGTCCTCGGCCGTGCGGGCGGCCTGGCCGGCGCTTTCGGCCACGCCGGTGATGGTGCGCGACATGTCGTCCATGGCCGTGGCCGTGCCGCTGAGCCGGTCCGATTGCTTGGCCATGCCCTGGCTGGTCAGGGCGATATGGGAGGAGAGCCTCTCCGAGGCCGTGGTGACCACAGAGACCACTTTTTCGATTTCCGAGGCGGCCTGGGCGATGCCCCGGCGGGTGGCTTCGGCGGATTCGTTGCGGGCCTGCTCGGCGGCGGCCATGGCCACCCGGGCCCGGTCGGTTTCGTGGCTGGCCTGTTCGCCTTTTTCCGTGGCTTCGGCCAGAAGCCGTTTGAGTTCGTCCACCATGCGCGTAAGGGCGTCGGCGAGCTGGCGCAGCTCGCCGGAGCAGGTGACCTGCAACTCCCGGTCGAGCTGCCCCCGGCTCACGTCGTCGGCGTAGCGCACGAGGTTGCCCAGGGGACGGGTGATCATGCGGGTCAGCCCGATGCCGAAGGCCAGGGACAGCAGGGCGCCGATGATCATGCCGAGCAGGATGTTGCGCTTGTCGGCGCGGGAGGTGGCGGTGGCCTGTTTGTACACCTCGCCCGAGGCGGCCACGGCGGCGTCGATGGCGGCGTCGAGGGCGTTCAGGCTGGCCTTGTGGGTGGCCCGCATGTCCGTGGTGGTGGCCAGCACGTCCATCATGGCCAGCACGTCGGCCTTGTCCTTTTCCCAGGCCTCGATCTTGGCGAAGAGCGTGTCGTTGGCTTCGCGGGTCTTTTGCAGGATGGCGATCAGGGCGTCGATGCGGGCTTTTTCCTCGGCGGATTTGGGCGAGGTCGCGATGGCCTCCATGGCGTCCTTGATCGTTTCCCGGGCCTTTTTCACGGTGGCCGTCTGTTCGGCCGCGAACGCGCCGTCGATGCCGGGCACGAGCAGGGTGCGCTGGGCCACGATGATCTCGCGCAGGGCCGTGCCGATGCGCAGCAGCGCCGGTATCGTCGGCAGGCGCTCTTTGACGATGTCTTCCATGGAGCCCGACGTCTGGCGCAGGCCCTGATAGCCGATGGCGCCCACGGCCAGGGCGATGGCCGAGACGAGAAGAAAGGCTCCGATGATCCGCGTTCCCATACGCGTTCCGTTCATGGCGACCTCGTTTCGTCTCCGCAACAGGTGGTTACGGTTTGTAGATGCCGCAACCGACCAGGATGTCGCCGACCTTTTCCATGTACATGGACTTGGGCTCGATGAGCTTGGTCATGGGGTTGATGAACTTGTAGTCCTGCCAGAAGCTGTCGTGGGTCTTGGCCAGCTCCACCCGCTCCTTGACGAAGAACTTGCCGTCCGGGTCCCGCAGCCCGATGAGATCCTTGCCGATCTGCTTCGAGTTCGCCCCATGGGCCAGGCATTTGCCTTGCAGATCGTAGACCACGACATACAGGTCGCGGTCGCGAAAGGGGCCCTTGGGATCGTCGATGGCGGCAAAGGCCTTTTCCCTGCCGTCGGCCTTTATGGCCGCGACGGCCTTTTTGACCATGGCCTCGGCCTCTTTCTTGGTCCCGCGGTTCTGGGCCCAAAGGGGAGCGGCGACAAGGCTTAAGCCGACAAGGCACAAAAGGATAAGCGACAACCGTTTCATAGGAGCCTCCTTGGATGCGGGACCGACCCGCCGGTTAAAGGGGACATGCTATTTTACGTAGGAGGGGGGTGGAATATTGGCAAGGTTTTTTTTGAAATACGGGGTTGCCGCATACTTTCGGGCGCGTTTTTCACGCAAGGGCCTGGGCGGAGCGCATTCCCGTTTTCGCCTTTCCGCCGCGCCTGTGGGGAAGATTTCCGCTTGCTTGGCTGTCCGCGTCCGCGAGGCGTGGCCCGTGACGGTCCGATCGCGGTGCGGCGTCGACGGCGCGACGCGCGACGCGTGTTGCCAACCGGTCGGAAATACGGCATTCGATAATGGAGCATTCCGCGCCCGGACCGGGCGACGGCAAACAGCCAATAAGGAGCAGATATGAGTGATTTGATTGTCGTGGGTTATGACGACATGTTCGAAGCCGAAACGGTGCGCCTCAAGCTGCTCAAGATGCAAAAGGAGTATCTGGTCGATCTGGAGGACGCGGTCGTGGCCGTGAAGAACCAGGAGGGCAAGATCAAGCTCGAGCAGATGTACCACCTGGCCGCTTCCGGGGCCATCGGCGGCGGCTTCTGGGGCGCGCTGATCGGGCTCATATTCATGATGCCGGTTCTTGGCGCGGTGGTCGGCGCGGCTTCGGGCGCGGCCGCCGGGGCGCTGTCCGACGTCGGCATCAACGACGACTTCATGAAAAAGCTGGCCGACACCCTGCAACCCGGCACTTCCATGCTGTTCGTGCTCATCCGCAAGATGACCGCGGACAAGGTGCTCGAAGAGCTCAAGGGCACGGGCGGCAAGGTGCTCCAGACCTCGCTTTCCCACGAGGACCAGGACAAGCTGCAAGCCGCGCTCAGCGCCGCCCAGGCCGGGGCGTAACCGGAGAAAAGGACGCTTCCAACGAAAAGGCCCCGTCGCGCAAGCAACGGGGCCTTTCAGCGTCGGCGCGCGCCCCGGCTAGTCTTGCTCGATGGGACCGTAGAAGGCGATGGAGATAATCTCGTAATTGATCTTGCCCCGGGGCGCTTCCACCACGATCTCGTCGCCTTCGTATTTGCCGAGCAGCGCCTGGCCGACCGGCGACAGGATGGAGATGGAGCCCTTGCTCGGTTCGGCTTCGTCCGGGCCAAGCAGCGTGTATTTCTTGACGTCGCCGGTGTCCACGTCCTCGATTTCCACTGTGGCCCCGAAAATGACTTGTTCGCCATCCAGGGTGGCCAGATCGATGACGTTGAAGCGCGGCATGCGCGATTCGATGAAGTTGATGCGGGCTTCGAGCATCCCCTGGCGTTCGCGGGCGGCGTCGTAGCCGGCGTTCTCGCGCAGATCGCCCTCCTCGCGGGCCTCCTTGATGGCCAGGATCACTTCCGGGCGTTCTTTCTTGAGACGCTCCAGTTCGCGTTCGAGTCGCTTGAAGCCTTGGACGGTAATAGGAATGCTGTCCATTTCGTACCTTGGATCGGTTGGATTGTCGGGAAAAAAATTAACGACAACGGCCCCGCCCGGACGGACGCGGCCGTGAAAAAAGGGCGTGGGGAAAACGCGACCCCACGCACGGCTTCCTGGTTAGACGATCCCGCGGCGTCGGTCAAGGCGGCAGATGGGGGGGCGGCGCGGCCGGTTGCCCGGCCCGCTTCCGCGGACTATGGTGCCCCGGCGGCGTGGTTGCGCCGCAAAGGAGCAAGCTTATGCGCGTCTATCTGGCCGGACCGCTTTTCAGCCTGGCCGAGCGTCGGTTCATGGCCCGCCTGCGCGATCAGGCCGCCGCGTTGCCCGGAGTCGTCGCCCTGTGGCCCGGCGATTTTTTCACGGACGACGATTTGCCCGCCATGGGGCCGGCGGCCAAGGAGCACATTTTCCGGGGCTGTCTGGCCGGGGTCGACGGCTGCGATCTGGTCGTGGCCGTGCTCGACGGGGCCCAGGTCGACGACGGCACCGCGTTCGAAGCGGGCTACGCCCATGCCCGGGGCATCCCGGTCTGGGGCCTGCGCACGGATTTCCGTGTGGCCGGGGATACAGTCCATTCCCTGGTCAACTGCATGATCGAATGCGCCTGCGCCCGGACGTTTCGAGACGAAGCGCCGCTTCTGGAGGCCATGGCCGCTGTTGCCGCCAAATGACCGCCTGACGCCGTTGGCGGGCGCGTTTTCGCCGACCGGGGGCTGACCAAATTTTCATTTGCCAACGCTGTTCCGTTTGGCATAAGGTCCGTGACACTCACTGCGCACGCAGCGTCATGTCGCACAACCAATGAACACAGGGATGGCGCCGGTCATGACCGAAACATGCCAGGATCCGCTTCGCTATCTGGTGGAGTGCCTGTGCTGCCGCGTGTACCTCGACGGCGGCGACAACGTGCGTCTGGCTTTTTCCAGACGGCATGGACTCAAGGATATGATGACCGCCCAGGGCATCGCGCGATCCTACGCCGGCCCGCTGCGCGACCGTCTGCACCAGCTGCGGGAGGCCGGGGAAGCGTCGGCGGAACCCGCCGCCGCGCCGGCCGAAGCGCGCCCATGGGCCGAGCATGTCGCCACGGGCGCTTTTTGCCCGCTCATCTGACACCACCTTCCTTTTTCGCGACCGTGCCCGGATAAGCCGTTTGCACGGACGGCGGGCCGGCGCATTATTTACTGTATGCACGGCGGATTTCACACGCCTTTCTCCGACGTTCGTTGCACACCGTTGCCTCGTTTCGGGCCACCTTGCTGGTCGGGTCGGTCGGGCGTGCGCCGCCGGTTTCTGGGAATGGGCCGTACGGGGCGTACAGGGGGAGGAACACCGGGTTTTTAAAATATCTGTAAAATTTCGATATATTGACCGCGCTATCTCCAAAAAAAAGGGAGGGTGGGGCGAACTCTTTTTTCTCGAAGCGGACTGCGAACCTTGTTGACAATGATATTGAATATCATTTACACCATCCTCGCACCACGCAAAGGGCCCGATCACATCCGGGCCGGGGCGTGAAAGCGGCGGGACCATGCCGATTCCGAAGCGCCTGTCGCTGGAAAGGAGGGGAGACAAATGACGATTTCGATGCGGAAACTGTGCGTCAATCAGAAAGGATGTATCCGGGCGGTGACCGCCGGCGGCGAGCTGGGACGGCGTATCCGGGACATGGGGCTTGTGCCCGGCACCCAGGTCATGGTCATCGGCCGCGCGCCGCTGACCGATCCGGTTGAACTGCGAATGAAAGGATTTTCCTTGTCGCTGCGCAACAGCGAGGCCGACTACATTACCGTGGAGGCGCTCTAGCATGGCGCAGCCCATCCGTGTCGCCGTTTCCGGCCAGCCCAACTGCGGCAAGAGCACCATGTTCAACGCCATCACCGGCGGCCAGGCCCGGGTCGGCAACTATCCCGGCATCACCGTGGACCGCCTGGAAGGCACCTACCGGGACGCCGACCAGGTCAGCCACCTGGTGGACCTGCCCGGCACCTATTCCCTGACCTCCTATTCCATGGAGGAGCTCGTCGCCCGAAACGTCATCGTGGACGAGCATCCCGACGTGGTCATCAACATGATGGACGCCACGGCCCTGGAGCGCAGCCTCTATCTGGCCGTGCAGCTCATGGAGATCGGCGCGCCGCTGGTGCTCGGGCTCAACATGATGGACGAGGTCAAGCGCAGCGGCGTGACCATCGACACCGACAAGCTGTCCAAGCTGCTTGGCGTGCCGGTGGTGCCGTGCGTGGCCCGCGTCGGGCAGGGGCGAAAGGAGCTCATGCGGGCCGTGGCCGAGGTCGCGGCCAAGAGCAAGGGGCAGTGGACGCCGATCCGCCTCAACTACGGCCCGGACCTCGATCCCATTCTCGACCGCATGTCCGCGCTCATCGCTGACGCGAAATTTCTGACCGCCCGCCACGATCCGCGCTGGGTGGCCGTCAAGTACCTGGAAAGCGACGAGCAGGTCATGACCGAGGGCAAGGCCGCCGGCCCCACCCATGACGCGCTTTTGGCCCTTTGCGCCGAGGCCGAGGAGACCACCCGCAAAAACAGCGCCACCACCCCCGACGCCATCATCGCCGACTGGCGCTACGGCTATATAAACGGCATCATCAAGCAGGGGGTCGTGCTTGGCGGCGACGAGCTGCGCCGCAACAACTCCGACGCCATCGACCGTATCGTCACGCACAAGATGCTCGGCCCGCTCATCATGCTGGCCGTGCTGTATCTGATGTTCCAGGTGACGTTCGCTCTTGGGGCCTATCCCCAGGGCTGGATCGAGTCCGGTTTCGACGCCCTAAGCGGCCTGGCCACGACGTATCTGCCCGACGGCTACCTGCAATCGCTTATCGTCAACGGCATCATCGGCGGCGTGGGCTCGGTCATCGGCTTCACGCCGCTTATCTGCATCATGTTCGCCATGCTGGTCTTCCTGGAGGACCTCGGCTACATGGCGCGCGTGGCCTACATGCTCGACCGGGTGTTGCGCATTTTCGGCCTGCACGGCATGTCGGTCATGCCGCTGATCATGTCCGGCGGCATCCCGGGCGGCTGCGCCGTGCCCGGCGTCATGTGCGCGCGGACCCTTCGCAGCCCGCGCGAGCGGCTGGCCACCATCCTGACCGCGCCTTTCATGGTCTGCGGGGCCAAGACCACGGCCTATCTCATGCTTGTGGCCGCCTTTTTCCCGGGCAATTCCACCCGGGCCATGTTCTTCATCGTGCTGGCCGCCTGGGCCTTCGTGCTGCTCGTCTCCCGGCTTTTGCGCTCGACCCTGATCAAGGGCGAGAGCACGCCTTTCGTCATGGAGATTCCGCCTTACCGCCTGCCCACGCTGCGGGGCGTGGTGCTCCATACCTGGGAACGCGTCTGGCAGTACGTGAAAAAGGCCGGAACGGTCATCCTGGCCGTGTCCATCGTTATGTGGGCGGTCATGACCTTCCCGGAACTGCCCGAGGATACGGTGGCCAAGTACGATACCCAGAAGGAGCAGATCGCCCAGACGGTCAAGGCCGAGCATCCGCAGGTAAGCGAGGAGGAACTGGGGGCGCTGACCGAGGATGCCCAGAAAGGCGTCGAGGACGATCAGAACGAGGCCGCGCTCAAATATTCCGTGGCCGGCCGCGTGAGCGAGGCGCTCACCCCTCTGACCAACCTGGCCGGGTTCCCCTGGCAGGCCAATATTGCGCTTATCGGAGCGTTCGCGGCCAAGGAGGTCTTCGTCTCCACCATGGCCACGGCCTATTCCATGGGCGAGGTCGATCCGGAAGAGGCCCAGCCGCTCAGCGAAAAGCTGGCCGCCGACCGGGCCTGGACCATGCCGGCGGTGCTTTCGGTCTTTGCCTTCATGCTGCTCTATACGCCCTGCATGGTCACGGTGGTGGTCATCGCCAGGGAATCCAATTGGAAGTGGGCGACCTTCTCCGTGGTCGGCGGGCTGTGCTTCGCCTACGTGGTCGCGGTCGCCATCTACCAGATCGGCACGGCGGTCATGGCCTGACCGCCTTCCATCTCCCCCTGGCGCGGTGGTGTGCACCCCGCATCGCCGCGCCGCCGTCCTTTTCCACGCGCCCGTCGGCTCCTCGCCCCGGGCGCGCGGTTTTTCGGATCAAGCCGGGGAAACTCGTTTGCGGGCTTGCCCCGGTTCCCTTTTCTGGGCTAACGCGGGAAGTATCACAACAGGAGGCGTGCGCACCGGGCTCAACCCTGCATCAGGAGGTCTTGGCCGTGTTTCAAATTCTCGAAGGTACATCCGGAGACGTTTTGGCGGTGGAGATCAGCGGCGGGTACACCAAGGACGATGTGGAACAGTTCAAAAAAGCCTTCGAGGATGCCCTCAAGGCCGGGTATGACCGCATCAACGTGTTGTGCAAGATCGACAAACTCAAGGTCTCGCAAAGCGAGTTTGCCGCTTTTGTGGCCGATGCCCGCTACGGCTTTGCCAACATGGCCAAGATCCGGCATATCGCCGTGGTGGCGGACAGCGGCGTCATGAAGCTTCTGGTCAAGCTGGACAATGCCGTGTTCGGCGACCCGGAAAAGGGGCTGGTCGAAAAGTATTTCGACGTGGCCGATCTCGATGACGCCTGGGCCTTCGTGCGCGGCTGACAGCCCAGGGCGGAGACGCGAAGAGCGGGGGGGGGGCGGCCAAGCGGCAAATCGGCGATGTCCCGAGGCGATCGAGCCGTGCCCAGGCGCGCCGGCGTTTTATTGTCCCGGTGCCTGGGGCCTCCCCCTTCCGGTGGCGACTCAGACGTCGATCACCACCACGGCGGCCACGTCGTTGGCATAGATTCCGTCGCGCTTGTATTCCCGGTAACCGCTCGACATGGCGCAGCCGACGATGCGCCGCACGCCGTCGACCGTGACGATGTCCGAGCGTTGTTCCCCGTTTTCCAGCTCGAGCCGGAAATCCCCGAGCGTCAGCGTCTCCCCCACCTTCCAGGCCTCGTCGGTGCTGCTGATGATGCGCCGGTCCCGGTCCACGAAAAAGGCGCTGCATCCGTCCGAAACGTTCCCGTCCTCGTCCCGTGGTAGGGCGTCTTCCAGCATGGCCCGAAACTGCGGCTGGCTGTCGAAAACGATGGCGATGCCGCCGACGGCCGTGCCGCTCTCGTCCGGGTGCAGCACCGCGGCGTTGTAGATGTAGGTGTGGCGCGTCATGCCGTCCTTGCCGGCGTATTCCCCGCAGGCGTCGAAGTCGGAGACGCAGTACTGCTGCGGATCGCGCAGGCGCAGGCAGTCCTTGACGTAGCAGCCGGGGAGTTCCCTGCCGACGAGTCCCGAAGCCTCCGGGTCGGAGACGGCCACGACCGTGCCGTGCGCGTCGTAGAGGATGAGGGTGGAGTACACGGTGTAAAGCGCGTTGATGTAGGCCAGGATGTCGTGCAGCCGGCGGCGGTCCTCCTCCGTCGGCCGGCCGGCGGCTGCCAGCGTGCGGCGGAAGGTGGAGTTGAGCGCCCACCAGCGGCAGTCGTTGGCCCGCTCGTAGAGATTGCGGTCCATGATGTCGATGGCCAGCGAGGCGAGGAAGCGGGCGTCGTCCAGGCGCGAGGACCGGACCGTTTCCTGGAGACTGAGGATGGACTCGGCAAAGACGCCGCGAATCTTCTCGCCTACCTGGTGGATGGCCCCGAGCACGGGCGGCAGGGCGTTGGCCTCCTGGCGGATTACGGGGTCGGCGTTGACGATCTGCTTGGCGGCCATGACCTCGCCGTTTAGGACCACCAGCCCAAGGTCGCTTAAAATGTCGTCGGCGTCGTCGTCGATTTCCTTGAGCGCGCCGGAAAGGAATCCCGCGTCCTGTCCGTTGTCCGGGCCGGCCCGTTCCCCCGGTCCACTGTCGTCGTTGTCGCCAAAGGCCGTGTCCACCGGAAAAAGGATATGACCGAACCAGGGCAGGCCGACGAACCCCTGGTAGCCGTTGGTCCGGGCCGTCTTGGCCAGGTATTGCCGCCCCCGGATGTTGGCCAGGGCGAATTGACGGTCCAGGGCCATGGGGAGTGTCGCGCCGGGGGGGATGCGGCCGGGATCGCTCGTGGAGATGACCTTGCCGCGATCGTCCAGGATGCACAGGACCGCCTTGAGGTCGCGCAGGAGGTTTGTGGCGATGCCTGCCATCTCTCCGGTGAAATCGAAGGAGAGGCACAAGACGCCGAGCGCCTCTCCGGTGTCCGGGCGCAGGATGCGGTGGGAGTAGAGGAGCGCGGCGCCCTTGCCCGGCCGGATGTCGCTTGGGCGGAAGGTTTCCAGGTAGCCGTCCCGGGAAAGGGCTTCGGCCAGAAGCGGATCGGCGCTGCGGCGCACGTCGGCCGTCTTGTCCAGATGGGCTCTAATCCGGCCTTCGGTGTCGAGGATGACAATTTCGTCGTAGACCGTGTATTTGTCCCGGTAGGCCCTAAGCCGCGCTTCCATGCGCCGCACGCCGTCCGCGTCGGGTTCGGGCAGGCGGAGGAACTCGACGATGTCGTCGTCCGTGGCCAGAAACCCCACGTCGGCCGTGCGCTCGAACAGGTTGCGCTTCAGGATGTCGATGGCGACCTGGGACATGCCGGCCATGGCCAGGGCCGTTTTCTTGCTGTTTTCCTCGGCCAGGGCGGCGATGAGCTTGTCCTGGAGGATGAGGAACTTGCTTTGGGTGCCCTCCATGAAGTCGATCAGGGTGGCGGCGACCCGGTTGGAATTGATCTTGCCGGTGAGCGTCGTTCGAATCCACTGCTTATTGAGGGCGTTAAGCTCATCTTTATATGCCAGGACGCCGGGCATGAGCTGTAGGAGGGTATGGGTGTCGCGCGGGGTCTCGGTGGTGGTCATGGTGCCTCTCCGGGGGGCGTCGTAGAATGTGCATGTCGCCGGATCATATTTGATAAAAATTTACAAAAAACGTTATTTATATCAAGTCATCATGCCTGGGACGGAAGAGAATCATGGTGGAACTGTTTATGAATACACGAAGATATTTTTTTTAACATCCTCGAGACAAAGAGGTGAGTCCCACTTTTCGTCATATGCGACAGCCATGTCGGAGTTATGCAGGACCTGGCCGCAAGCGAGGGGAATGCGCCGGAATATTTTGTCTTGAACAGAAGTTATGGAGAAGAGCGGCATGACGGGCAGGACTTGAAATGCCGGGCAGGAAAAGATGCTTGAAGAGAAGTTATGATGGTTATATTCGCCATGGTCCATGGCGGGGCGGTCGTCGCGCCAAGAAGACGGCCTTGTCGCAACGGCATGTGGCGCGTCGGGCAATGTATTGCCGCGCGGGAGGTTGGATTGCCTCCGTTTCTCCCGACTGTTGCTTGATGCGCGATGCGGAACGGACCGGAAGAAAAGGGGAAGCCCCCCCGCTTGCGCGTTGCGTTGAAAAAGCGGGGCGTCCCACCCGGCCGGCGCGCCTGTTGGGCGTCGGGGCTTCTTGGGGACAACCGGGCAGCGCTGTTTTGCCTTCGGCGTATTTTGACAGATTTGTCATGCCGGGCGGGGCGACGATGACGGGGCCACGGCACAAAAAAAGGGGGCCGGCGGCCCCCTTTCTGTTGTAATGGCGGTATCCCGCCTACACCTCGAACAGCGACTCCAGGTCGGTCCTGGTCAGGGACTTGAATGCGTCCTGGCCCGGAATGATGGCCTCGGCCACGTCCTTTTTCTGTTCCTGCAGCTTGAGGATCTTTTCCTCCACCGTGTTCTGGCAGATCATCTTGTAGGAGAACACCTGCCGCTGCTGGCCAATGCGGTGGGTGCGGTCCGTGGCCTGGTTTTCCACGGCCGGGTTCCACCAGGGATCGTAGTGGATGACGTAGTCGGCGCTGGTGAGGTTGAGCCCCGTGCCGCCGGCCTTAAGCGAAATGAGGAACACCTTGATGTTCTCGTCTTCGTTGAACCGGTCGACCTGATCGAAGCGGTCCTTGCTCGAACCGTCGAGGTAGGCAAAAGGAATCTGGCTGATGGTCACCCACGAGCGGATGATGTGGAGCATCTGCACGAACTGCGAGAAGACGAGCACCTTGTGGCCTTCCTCGATGCAGTCCGTGATCAGGTCCTTGAAGGCGTCGAACTTGCCCGAGGGCAGGTTGGTGTTCACACCGGGCAGGTCGAGCTTGAGCAGTCTCGGGTGGCAGCAGATCTGGCGCAGCTTGAGCAGGGCGTCGAGAATGGACATCTGCGACTTGGCCATGCCCTTTTCGTCCACCGTGGCCAGCACCTGTTCCTTGAGCTTTTTCGCCAGGGCCGCGTAGAGGTCGAGCTGCTCGTCGAGCAGGTTGCAGTAGTAGACGTTTTCCACCTTGGGCGGCCGGTCCTTGGCCACCTCGGACTTGGTGCGCCGCAGGATGAACGGCCGCACCCGGCCGCGCAGGTAGTCGAGGGTCTCCTCGTCGCCGTCCTTGATCGGCTTGACGATGCCGCGCTGGAAGGCGTTCTGGCCGCCGAGAAAACCCGGCATAAGGAACTCAAAGAGCGACCACAACTCGAAGAGGTTGTTCTCGATGGGCGTGCCGGACAGGCAAAGGCGCGTCTTGCCGGACAGGCGCCGCACGGAACGGGCCGTGATCGTGTTGGGGTTCTTGATGTTCTGGGCCTCGTCCAGGATGATGGTGGCGAACTCGTGCTTGAGCAGTTCGTCGAGGTCCCGGCGCAGCAGGGCGTAAGTGGTGATGACCAGATCGGACTCGCCGATCTTCTTGAACATGTTTTCGCGCCGTGCGCCGTAGATGATGAGCTGGCGCAGGTCCGGCACGAATTTCCCGGCCTCGCGCTCCCAGTTGGGCAGGACCGAGGTCGGCACCACGATGAGGTTCGGGCCCTTGATCCCGCGCTCCACGTTGTGCTGGATGAACGACAAGGTCTGGATCGTCTTGCCGAGGCCCATCTCGTCGGCCAGGATGCCGCCGAAACCGTATTCCCGCAGGAAGTTGAGGTAGGACAGGCCCTGAAGCTGGTAGGGGCGCAGGTCGGCGGTGAGGCCCCGCGGCGGATGCACCTGCACGATCTCGCGGAAGCTGTGGATCTTCTGGCGCAGGTTGTTCCAGAACGAGTCCGTGCGGGCCTCGGGCAGGTCCTCGAGGATCTTGTCCAGCACCGGGGCTTCGAACTGTTTGAATTTCGTCTGGGGCGGCTTGTCCGTGTCGTAGCCGAGCGCCCGCAGCTTGTGGGCCAGCTTCTCCAGCCAGGATTCGGGCAGGCTGGTGTATGAGCCGTCCTTGAGCTGCACGTAGCGCTTGCCCTGGGTCCAGGCCTTCCAGATCTTTTCGATCGGTACGCGCTGGTCGTCGTAGGCCACCTGCAAGTCGAGGTTGAACCACTTCTCCTCTTCCTTGGACTCCACCTCGGCCACGATGACCGGGGTGGACAGGCGCACCTTGTAGCGGGCCAGGTTCTTTTCGCCGTAAACCCGGTACTTCTCCACCAGCTTGGGATAGGCGTCGAGGAGGAAGACGATGGCCTCCTCGGTCTCCAGGAACCAGTTGGCGTTGTTTCTGGCCTGGAAGCGCATGTCCATGAGCATGTTGATGAGCGTCTGCTCGTGGTTGCAGTCCCGGGCGATGAGATAGGAGCGGCCCTCGTAAAGGTAGGAGGCGGTCATGAGGTCGGGGTTGGGGCCCGGCACCGTGATCTCGCCGTGCTCGGTCTGGTAGATGTTCTGGATCTGCAAGGTGAGCAGGCTGCCTTCCTCGTCCAGGAATATCTTGGGATCGTAGGTGGCCGGCACGAAGAAGGGCTGCATTTTGACCAGGAATTCTTCCTGGCCGTACAGGTCGGCCATGGGCAGATGCGTCCAGACCCGGTCCAGGAATTCCGACACGTCGGCCGTGGGAATAAACGGCGGCTGCTGCACCATGTCCGAGACGAGCTGCGGCGGCAGCCCCGTCTGCACCGGATAGAAGGCGTTTTTCCAGCAGACCCAGATCGGCATTTGGCCGTAGAAATAGACTTCCTGGCCGAGGATCGAGAAGGGCGACTTGCCGGGGCTGCCGAGCAGGATGTCGAAGGATAGGCCGTCGTCGGCGAGTTTCGGGGCGAGTTGCAGGCGCATGGTCTTGGACTCGATGCGCACGGGCTGCTCGGTGTCGCGCCAGTAGAGGTAGTATTCCTTGCCGATGGCCCAGAAAAACCAGGCGAGCAGTCCCGGCGGCAGCTCCACCCGGTGCCCGGCGTAATCCAGGTGGTGGTAGAGCATTTCGGCCACCACCGGCAGCTTGGGCGACAGCTCGGACCAGTCCGGATTCTTGATGATCTGTTCCAGGGTGATCTCGGAGTGGACCTGCGAGATGCCGGACTTGTTTTGCCGGGCCCGGAAAAAGGCCACCTGGAGCCGGCCTGGCTCGGGGTGGAAGCGGAAGATGAGATAGTGGCGGCCGGGTTCCGGTTCGGGCTCCGAGGAGAAATAGGTGCGGAAGGTCTGTCGCCATTCGCTGCGCGGCACGGCCGGACTTTCGGCGTCGCCTCCCTCGGCGGCGTCCAGGTTTCGGATGCACTGCAGGGCCGTGGCCCCGACGTGGCGGCACACGCCGGAGAACGAATCCGGACAGTTGCAGAAGAAATTGATGGTGCCTTCCTTGAGGTTGACCGAGACTTCCGAGGCATAAACCTGGAAATCGTCGCCCTGCACCTGTCCTTCCACGTCCCAGTAGTGGTCGTGCTTGTTGATGGAAAGCTTTTGGATGCCGTCCGCGGCCACAATGGCGTGGGAGCCGTCCAGGATGTATTCCGGTATCGTTTCCCGGACGAACTCCGAGAGCAGTGATTTTATTTTCGTTTCTTCGGTTCCAGGGGCCATGGGCCTACGACTCCTTAAGGGGCATGGCTTGTCCCGTTGGGCACAGCTTTGGAAAAACGCGGTCGAAAACGGGCGGAACCCGGGACAAGGCGCGCCCAATAACAGATTCCGGACCGTTTGGGAACGTAATAATCGCGAACCTGCCCCTTGCCCGGGCGATGACGGGGCGCTGCGGCGGCCGAACGGGAAAAAGGGCTTTTATTTTGCGCTGGCCCCGTATAAGGCATAACACACGAGGCCTTGCGCATCCGGTTCAATATGGCGAATTTGGCGGATGATGCAAGCGAAAAGGAGAACTATGCGGGTGGCGCGCGTCGTTTTTTTGGTTTTTCTTCTTGTTACGGCGTTTTGTTGCGGCTGTCAGGGGCCTTCGGACCAGCCTGCGGGCGCAAAAAAAACGGCCAAACCGGCAACGGCCGCCGCGCCGGCCGTCTCCCCGGAAAAACCGGTCGACGGCGGCCGCATCGTCATAGCCAGCATCGGCGAGCCGTCGAACCTCATTCCCCCCCTGTCGACCGATTCCGCCTCCAGCGAGGTGGCCAACCTGCTCTACGTCGCCCCGCTGCGCTACGACAAGGACATCAAGCTCGAATGCTGGGCCGCCGAGCGCTACGAAGTGGACGAGGACGGCAAGCTCCTCAAATTCTGGCTCAAGCCCGGCATCCGCTGGACAGACGGGGTGGAGCTCACGGCCGCGGACGTGGAATTCACCTACAAGCTCATGATCGACCCCAAGACGCCCACGGCCTATGCCGGGGACTACAAGGCGATCAAGAGCTTCACCGTCACGGGCAAGTATTCCTTCGAGGTGCGTTACGCCGAGCCCTTTGCGCGGTCGCTTGTCACCTGGGCCTTGGCCATCCTGCCCGAGCATGTTCTTAAGGGCCAGGATCTCATGAACACCAAGTACGCCCGGGAGCCCGTGGGCGCGGGGCCGTACAAGCTGGTTTCCTGGGAACCCGGCCGGCGGCTGGTGCTCGACGCCAACCCGGACTATTTCGAGGGCCGGCCCCATATCGACCAGGTCGTCTACCGCATCATCCCGGACACCGCGACCATGTTCCTGGAACTCAAGGCCGGCGGCGTGGACATGATGGGGCTCACCCCCCAGCAGTACCTCTACCAGACCAAGGGACCTCGCTGGGAGGCGGACTGGCGCAAGTTCAAATACCTCTCCTTCGCCTACACGTATCTCGCCTACAACCTCAAAAGCCCGTTTTTCAGCGATGTCCGGGTGCGACAGGCCTTCGCCCACGCCGTGAACAAGGAAGACGTGGTCAAGGGCGCCGTGCTTGGCCTCGGCATGCCCACCGTCGGCCCCTACAAGCCCGGCACCTGGGTCTACGACACGTCCATTACGGATTATGCCTACGATCCGGCCCTGGCCAAGAAAATGCTGGCCGAGGCGGGCTGGAAGGACCGAAACGGCGACGGCGTGCTCGAGGACGCCTCGGGCCGGCCGTTTCGCTTCACCATTCTCACCAACCAGGGCAACGATCAACGGATCAAAAGCGCCACCATCATCCAAAGCGAGCTGGCGGCCATCGGCGTCAAGGTGTCCATCCGCACCGTGGAGTGGGCCTCCTTCATCAAGGAATTCGTGAACAAGGGCAATTTCGACGCTCTCATTCTCGGCTGGACCATCACCCAGGACCCGGACGCCTACGACGTGTGGCACAGCAGCCGCGCCGTGCCCGGGGGGCTCAATTTCGTGGGGTTCAAAAACGCCAAGGCCGACGCGCTGCTGGAGGAGGGCCGGCACACCGTGGATATGGCCAAGCGCAAGAAGATCTACGACGCCTTCCAGGAGATTTTGCACCGCGAACAGCCCTATCTTTTTCTCTACGCGCCCTATGCCCTGCCGATTTTGTCCTCGCGTTTTCAAAACGTGGCCGTGGCGCCGGCCGGCATCACCTACAACTTCACCAAGTGGTGGGTGCCGCGGGACAAACAGACCTTCCGCCTGGAAAAATAACGCTCCCACGCCCGGATGGACGAGGCCGGGCCGGTCATGATCCGCATAAACGAAATTCTCGACAAGACCGCCATATACTTGAGTGAGGCGGAACAGGCGCTGCTCACCAAGGCGTACGTGTTCTCCGCCGCGGCCCATGCCGGACAGGTGCGCCTGTCCGGCGAACCCTACCTGTCCCATCCCCTGGAAGTGGCGGGCCTTCTCGCCGACATGCGCCTGGACGCGGCCAGCATCGCGGCCGGGCTCCTGCACGACACCGTGGAGGACACCAAGGCCACGGTGGACGAGGTCGAGGAGCTTTTCGGCGACGACGTGGCCGACATCGTCGACGGCGTGACCAAGATCAGCCTCATCCCCTTCGAGAGCAAGGAAGAGGCCCAGGCCGAAAACATCCGCAAGATGATCCTGGCCATGGCCAACGACATCCGGGTGGTCCTGGTCAAGCTGGCCGACCGGCTGCACAACATGCGCACCCTGGAGTTCCAGAAGCCCTACAAGCAGGCGCGCATCGCCCAGGAGACCATGGACATCTACGCCCCGCTGGCCAACCGGCTGGGCCTGCACCGCATCAAGACCGAACTCGAGGACATCAGCTTCAAATACCTGAAGCCAGACGTCTACAACCAGATCAAGACCGGCGTCGACCGTCACCGCACCCTCGACGAATCCTACATCGAGCGGGTCATCTCCCAGGTCAAGGAGCTCCTGCGCCCCAACCATATCCGGGCTCGCATCTTCGGCCGCCGCAAGCACCTCTGGAGCGTGTTCAACAAGATGCGCGTCCAGGGGCTCACCCTGGACCAGGTCCACGACCTGGTGGCCTTTCGCGTCATCGTGGAGAATATTCGCGAATGCTACGCCGTGCTCGGGCTCGTGCACTCCATCTGGAAACCCGTGCCCGGGCGCTTCAAAGACTACATCTCCATGCCCAAGGCCAACATGTACCAGAGCCTGCACACCACGGTGGTCGGGCCTGACGGCGAGCGCATCGAGATCCAGATCCGCACCGTGGAGATGAACCGGTTGGCCGAGGAGGGCGTGGCCGCCCACTGGAAGTACAAGGAGCGCGAGAAGGGGAAGTTCAACCCCAAGGACGTGGAGCGCTTCGCCTGGCTGCGCCAGATCATGGACTGGCAGCGGGAGCTCAAGGATTCGCGCGAGTTCGTGGCCAACCTGCGCTTCGACCTGTTCCAGGACGAGGTCTACGTCTTCACGCCCAAGGGCGACGTCAAGGAGCTGCCCGAGGGCGGCACGGCCGTCGACCTGGCCTTTCTCATCCACACGGCCGTGGGCGAGCACTGCGCCGGGGCCAAGGTCAACGGTAAGCTGGTGACCCTCGAGACGCCGCTTAAAAACGGCGACACCGTCGAGATCATCACCGACAAGAACCGCCATCCCAACCGGGACTGGCTCAAGTTCGTCAAGACCGCCAAGGCCAGGACCCGCATCAAGCATTTCATCCGTACCGAGGAGCGGGTGCGTTCCATCTCCCTTGGCCGCGAGATGCTGGAGAAGCAGGGCCGCAAGGACGGGGTCAACATCCAAAAGGCCATCAAGGACGGCTCCATGCTGGCCGTGGCCCGGGAACTCTCCCTGCCCGGGGTCGAGGACGTGCTTTCGGCCGTGGGCTATTCGCGCATCACCCCGAAAAAGGTCATCGGCCGGCTCATCCCCAAGAAGGAGGGCGAGGAGGCCGAGGCGCCGCATGCCGCCAAGGCCGAGGCCCCGGCCGTCACTGCGGCCGAAAGCGTGGCCGGGACCGGCAAGGGCAAGCCCGGCGAGGGCGTGCGCATTCAGGGCGTGGACAACGTGCTCGTGCGGCTGGCCCAGTGCTGCAACCCCGTGCCCGGCGACCCCATCGTGGGCTACATTTCCCGGGGCCGGGGGGTCGTGGTCCATACCCACGACTGCCCCAACGTGCCCAATCTCGAATCCGAACGCCTTATCCAGGTCAATTGGGAAGGGGAGAAGGAGCAGCCCTACCATGCGGGGCTGTCCATCCTGGCCAAGAACAAGAAGGGCGTGCTCGGAAAGATTTCCCTGCTTTTGGCCGAAGAGGGCGTCAACATCGACTCCGGGGCCATCCATTCCAACGTGGACGGCACCACCCACCTCATTTTCCGGGTCGAGGTGCGCGATTCCAGCCATCTGTACCGGACCATCGACAAATTGAGCCGCCTCGACGCCGTCATGGCCGTCAAGCGCCGCGCCGTCACCGACGACCTTGGGGTAAGCCCCGAGGAAGAGGAAGAGACCCTGGGCGCATGATGGCGGGCCACCGGAACAAGGAGAGGACGTCGCGGACGGGGCGCCGGCTCGTTTTCGGGGGGCTTGTGTTTGTGCTCGTGGCGCTTTTGGTCGCACACGAGCGCCACGCCACGCCCTGGCGGGATTTGGCCCGGGACCTGGGGCCGGTGCCGCCGGCCTTCTTTCTGCCCCTGGATGCCCGCTCCAAGGGCGCGCAGACCGCCTTGGAGACCGGGCCGCACGGCGAAAAGATCCTCTGGGGCTACGGCCCGAAGACGCGGCTGCGCTTTCACACGCTTGCGCCCATGCGCCTGCGCCTGTGCTATGCCTTCACGTCGCCGGTGCGCGATCAGACCGTCGCGGTGGCGGTCAACGAACATCCGGTCGCCGCCTATGACGCCCGGAAAAGCGGGCTTCCCGACGACGCCGGCCATCCCGCCTGCCGCGACTTCACTTCCCGGGCCGGGGACAACCGGATCAGCTTCGCCTACCGGGCCTGGAACCACGGCGGCGACGATTTCGCCGCGGACGACCCCAGACCTCTTGCCGCGACCTTCACCATGCTCCAACTGCTGCCCGTGCCCGGCGATCCGGCGGTGTCCCCATGAGCGCCGACCGTCTGCCGCGTTTGACCGCCAAGGTCCTTATCGCCGGGCTGATCGTCTACGTCGCCTGGCGGGCCTTGAGTTTGTCCATGACCTGCGACGAGGCCTGGACCGCCGAGGCCTTGCCCTATCCCGGGTTTTTTTCCTTCATCACGCCTTCTTTTTTCGCCGGGCTCAACGTGCATCTGCTCAATTCCTGGCTGATCAACCTGTGCCTGACGGTTTTCGGCGAACACGACTGGGCGGTGCGGTTGCCGGCGCTGGCCGGCGGCATCTGCTATCTTTGCCTGGCCTACCGGCTAAGCGCCCGGCTTTTTGACGGCTGGGCCGTTACGGCCGCGACGGCGCTGCTGACGGCCAATCCGTATCTGCTCGATTTCTTCTCCGTCGGCCGTGGCTACGCCCTGGGCCTGGGACTGACCATGCTGGGCCTTTCCCGGCTGCTGGCGGCTCGGGATGCGCGGCGGCCGCCGTGGCATTTGGTTTTTTTCGCCCTGGCCGCCCTGGCCAACCTGTCCTTTCTCTACGCCTACCTTACCGCCCTGGCGCTGGCCGTGATCCGGTTTGCCTGGCAAGCCCGCCAGGGCTCTCGGCCGCGTGGAAGGGCGCTTGCCGCCGCCTGCCTGCCCGTCCTGGCGACGCTGGTCGGTCTGAGCGTCATCTACGGCCCGACCATGCGCATTGCCGCGAAGCATAACGAATACTGGTGGGGCAGCGCCGACGGGTTTGTCGGCGGCGGCTTGACCAGCCTGTTTGCGGTCACGCTCTACCGCACCGGCATCGACCCGGCCTTGCCCAGGCTTCTCGCCTGGATGGCCATGGGCCTTTTGACGGGGCTCGCGCTTGCCGCCGTGGCCACGCGCGCCTGGACGGGGCCACGGCGGCCGATCGCCACGGCCTTTTTCACGTTGCTGGCCTTTTACGGCATCGTCTGGGCCGGCGTGACCGTTGAACATGCCCTGTTCGGCACGCCGTACCTCATGGAGCGGGGGATGTTGTTTTTATGGCCGGTGCTGGTGCTGGCCGTGTGCGGCGGCATCGGCTGCCTGCCGCCGGGGAGGGCGTGGCGATGGGCCGGCGGGGGCCTTTTGGTCGGGCTGTGTCTGATCGCGTGCGGGAATTTCGCCCGGGCCGCCAATCTCGCCTATACGTTTACCTGGCGCAACGACGCCTGTTCACGGCCCTTTATGCGGCGCATCGCGCGCGAGAACTACCCGCGCAATTTCACCCGCGAGAAAATCGGCATCGCCGTGTCCCACATGGCCATACATACCCTGGATTATTACGTGCGCCATTTGCGCATGGCCTACGTGGACACGGTGCGGGGCCTGGAATACCTGCCCAAGGCCGCCTACGGCATCATGCCGGCCGATCTCGCCGCCACCCCGAAGGTGGCCGACCGCTTCGAGGTCATCATGACCTGTCCGGCAAGCGGCCTCGTCCTGACCCGCCGCCGGGGGGATGGGAAAAAGCATGCCGGGGGGAAACCTTTCTGAAGAAAGGTTTCCCCCCGGCACCCCCTTTCCAAAGACTTTCAATAAAATTAGAGTGTAACGGTGACCTCTCTGTCTATTGAAAACTTTAGGAAGGGGAGAGCGCGAGAGGGGAGAACCCTTTTTAAAGGGTTTCCCCTCTCGCATTCTCTTCTCATCTCTTCATCTTCCCTCATCTTCCCATCTTACGAGGTATCGTTGGCCAAAATATAGCCGACCAGGGCGGCGTTGAGGATAGCGCCCGAAGTGCCGCCGGTTGCGGCGGCGGCCGAGGCGGCGGCGAAGGTCGAGGCCGCTTGGGTGGAGATGGTCGGGCTGGTGATGCCCGAGGTGTCCATGCCGGCATTGGAGAGCATGGTTTTCAGGGACTCGGTGTAGCTGGCGGCCTGGGTATTCATGATATTCGCCCCGCTGGCCACGGCGGCGAGCCAGGCGGTTCCGGCGTTGGAGGCCATGGACGCGATGTTGGCCATGGCGTTGGAAATATTGATAGTGGCGTTGCTGGCTGTGGGCAGGGTGATGCCGCTCAGGGTGTCGTACAGGCTGGCCATCGCGGCTTGTCTGCCGGCCTCCGAAGTGGTCGAGGCCATCGCCGTATTATAGCTCGTGTAGGCCTGCATGTATTGCACCTGGACGCTCGATTGGACGTCCGTGGGCAGCAGGCTGATCATGGTATTGTTGAAATCGGCCTGGGCCGTCGCGATGTCGGCCCGGCGATTGGACGACGACGAGGCCGCGCTCTGGGCGGAGGTAAGCTTGGCGCAGGCAAGGCTATATTGATACGCCCAATTGACGACGTCGCTGGTGCTCACGGATGTGGTGGCCATATGTGCCTCCAGGCGGCAAGTTCGACCCGGTCCGGCGGGGACGGAATCGTGTGCCTGGAAGAGAGCAAGAAGGCTGCCAGTCCTCAAAATACGAGATAACCTCTTCGAATGGATTGAAGAATTTTTTTAAAACCCAAGGAATATTTTGCCGGCCGGGTGCAACTTCCGGCCAAAGCTGCCGTCACCTACTCTCCACACGGCCGTCACTCACGCTCCAAATCCCTAAGGCAAACGGATAACGCTCGGTTCCCGGGGGAGCCCCCGGAGAGTCCGGGCGTCCGTCAACCTTTCTCGCACTGGAGAAATGCCATGGGACATCTTGACGTGGATCGCTTCAAGCAGGTGCTCACCGAAATGCTCGAAACCCTCATCGGCCAGTCCCGCGACTCCCTCGACGTCATGTCGCAGGAAGTGGCGGCGTTTGCCGACCTCACGGACCGGGCCACGGCCGAGTCCGACCGGCACATGAACATCATCATGCGCGAGCGCGACCGCCAGCTCATCGGCGAGATCCACGAAGCCCTGGAACGGGTCAAGGACGGCGAATACGGCGTTTGCCAGGAGTGCGGCGAGGAGATCGGCATGGCCCGCCTGCGCGCCCAGCCCACCGCCACCTTGTGTGTCCACTGCAAGGCCATGCTCGAGGACATGGGCCGGCCCTATATGGCTCCGGCCGGAAACGAGTCCGCCTTTCTCGAGGAATAGCGGCGCACGGGCGATCGCCGGCCGCGCCGCCGTCAGCGGCGAGCCGGCCTCGCGCCGCGCCGGAAATTGCCGGCGTCTTTTGCAAGGATGCCGCGCCGTGCCGTGGCCCACGCCCGGACTGCCTTCCCGGGCGCGGCCGCGACCGCCCGATGCCGCCCGGAAGAAACGCCGGGCAGGGGAGGAGGCCGCGCCTCCATTTGGGAGGGCCGCCCCCGTCGGAGCCTGCGGCATTCCCTCTGAAAAGAGGCCGCGTTCACGGCCGCTGGATCAGGCCTTGGCCGACTCGGCCGGGACGTCCGGCAGCGTCAACTCCGCCAGGCAGCCGCCGCCCGGACGCTCGACGACGCGCAACACGCCGCCGAGTTCCTCGGCATTGCGCTTGGCGATGCAAAGCCCCATGCCGACGCCCACAGCCTTGGTGGTGAAAAACGGGTCAAAGATGAACGGCCGGATATCCGCGGCCACTCCCGGTCCCCGATCCTCCACGGCGAGGACGAGCGTTTCGCCTTCCCGGCGCGCGCGCACCGAAATCATGCCTTCTTCCGCCGCGTCGCAAGCCTCCAGGGCGTTGGCCAAAAGCTCGGCCAGCGTCTCCACCGTCAGTTCGGCGTCGAGGCGCGCCAGCCCCACGGCCGCGTCCACGGTGAAGGGCGCATTGCATCCCGTCCTGGACCGGGCCGTTTCCATGGCCCGCATGGCCAGATCGGCCGTGTCGGCCATGACCGGCACGGCCGGGCGGCGTTTGGCGTAGGACGACACGGCACGTACCACGGACTCGAGCCGCCTGGCTCCGTCGAGGATCATGGCAAGCGCTTCGGCGTCGGGATCGCCTTCGGGATGGCGTCTGAGTAGCCGTCCGGTGAAACCGCCGATGATCATGAGCGGATTTCTGATCTGATGGGCCACGGCCAGGGAAAAGCGGCCCAGGCTTTCGATGCGCTCCTGCTGGACGGCGTGGATGCCGAGCAGCATGTCGCGTTCCCTGGCGTGGAGCGCGAAGATCTCAGTCATGTCGTCGATCTCGAAGAGGATGCCGAAGATCTTTTCGTTTTCCAGAAGCAGCGAGCACGACAGGCGGAAATGGCGCAGCGTGCCGTCGGGATGGCGGTAGGTGAAGGTGATGGGCGCGGGTTTGCGGCCGTGCTTGATGGGGGCGGCCAGGAAGTGGGCCAGCCCGCGCGGGGTGTCCGACCGGGCGATGATGGCCTTGGCTTCGGCCGGGTCGGCCAGGGACTGGGGCGTCTCGCCGAGCAGGGTGGCGGCGGCCGGGTTGGAGGCGTAGACCAGCCCCTTGCTGTTGGCGATGACCACCCCGGCCGAAAAACCGCCGAGCAGGTCGTGGAAATAAGTGGAATGGGCGAAGGTCAGCATAGGGCGGCCTCGCTGATGTCGCGCCTCGGCAAAGGCCGGCGCGTGTTGCGGGGAGACGGGGCCAGTATGGGGCGCGCGGGTTACGGCTCCATGACGGACACCGAAAGGCGCGCAGGAACCATTTTGTCGCATGCCGTGACGGATTTGTAGGATTTTGGTGCTTTCCCTCCCGATCTGTAGATATATCATGTTGGAATAATAAAATAAATATTTGGAATGGATATTGCTTAAGGAAAAATATGGAAACACTGGAAACCCGCTATGGCAACCTGCCCGTGGACGGTCCGGTGGACCGTTACCGGGACGGCTCGCTTCGCGCCGTCTCCCTGGACGGCCCGGTGGCCCTGGAAACCTCGCTCGGGCGGCTCACGCCCCAGCACACCATCGACGACTCGCGGCGCATGCAGCTGCCGCAGCTGACCTTTTTCCCCAACGGGCAGGTGCGTTCGCTGCCGCTCGAGACCAGCACCGTGGTGGATACGCCGGTGGGGGAGCTTCCGGCCGAATTGGTCACATTTCACGAGAACGGGGCCGTGGCCCGGGTGTTTCCGCTCAACGGCAAGCTCTCCGGCTACTGGACCGAGGCCGACGAGGCGGGCCTGGCCGAGACGCTGTCCCTGGACACCTCCATCGGCCGCATCGCCTCCCGGTTCGTGTCCGTGGCCTTTTCCCCGGATGGGGAATTGCGCAGCCTCACCCTGTGGCCCGGGGAGGAGGTGACGGTGAAAACGCCGGTCGGCAACGCACCGGCGCGCTTGGGCCTGAGCTTTCATTCCGGCGGAGCCCTGCGTTCGCTGGAACCGGCGCGGCCCATGGAGACGCCCACACCGGCCGGCGTCATTTGGGCCTACGATCCCGACGCGGTGGGAATTTCCGGCGACGAGAACTCCCTGGCCTTCGACCTCTCGGGCACGGTTTCGCGCGTCGCCACCATACGCTCGCAGCTTGTGGCGCGACTTCCCGGCGAGGCTCCCCGCGAACTGGCCCCGGCCGTGCGCGAGAGCATCTGCGGCGACGGCGACCATGAGATCACGCCCCTGGTGCTGGAATTTACCGCCCAAAACCTCGTCGCCCGCCACGGCAGCATCGGCAAGCCCTTCGCCGTCCTGCCCCGGGCCAACGCGACCTTCGTGGCCAAGCCTTTCGTCTCGGCTTTCGCCGTGTCCTTCGCGCCGAAGCGCTGTTCCATGTAGGCCGGTTTTCCTTGACGACCTCCCCTTGCGGCCTGATATGAAAGGATGGCGCGTCCCGACCGGAGCATAGCGGGGCGCGTCGACGGCCGCCGCGTATGCCCGCGGCCGTAAAGCCACAAGGAGGTTTCTCGTGGTCAGAACAACCGGCATTTTGCTGGCTGTGCTTCTTCTTGTCTTCGCATCCGTGGATTTCGCCGCGGCCAAAAGGCTGGGCGGCGGCGGTTCCTTCGGCAACCGGCGATCGTTCACCACCACCCGTCCGAACAATTCCGGCGCGCCTTCGGGCTTTTTCGGCAGCCAACAGCAGCAGTCCCGGCCCAATCCGGCGACCGCGACCAATCCCGGCGGCCGGTTCTCCCGGCCGGGCATGGGCGGCATGCTGGGCGGCCTGCTCGTGGGCGGCCTGCTCGGCTCCATGCTCTTTGGCGGCGGCCATGCCGGCGGCTACGGCGGACCGGGCCTGCTCGACCTGATTTTGATCGGCGGCGGGCTCTTTTTGTTGTTCCGGTTCCTGGGCCGTCGACGGATGGCCTCCCAGTCCGGGCCGTCCATGGCGCGGACTTACGAGGCCAGTCCCATGCGTGAGGCGGCCGGCAGCGGCTGGGCCAATCTCGGCGCGGCGTCGTCCGGCCCCCAGGCCCAGGCCGCATCCGGGCCCAACGTGCCCCCGGGCTTTGACGTCGAGGATTTCCTGTCCGGCGCGAAAACGCTTTTCGGCCGGCTGCAACGCTCCTGGAGCGCCCGGGATGTGAGCGACATCGCCACCTTTGCCACGCCGGCCTTCATGGAGGACGTGCGACGGCAGGCGGCCGAGGACCCGAACCCCGAGCCCACCGACGTCCTGCTCGTGGACGCCAAGCTCTTGGAGGTTCGCAAGATGGGGGAAACGACCATCGCCTCGGCCTACTTCGACACCCTCATGCGCGAAGACCCCAAGGCCGGCCAGCCTGAACAGGTGCGCGAGATCTGGCATTTCGCGCGCCGCGACGACGTTCCCGGCGACAACTGGCGTCTCGACGCCATCCAGCAACTCGAAGGATAACGGGCTATTCGCCCCGTAAGGACCGGGCCCCCGCCATTTGGCGGGGGCTTTTTGTTGGCGATCTCGGAAGCGCCTTCGGATTTCCGGTTGCGCATTCTTTACGTCGTGCTAGCGTAAGTCATCTCTATCGGCCGCGTCGTTGTTTGGAGGCGTGGCGAGATAGTGTCGCAATGCCCTTAGGCGAGAGATGGGGAGGTGGCCGGAAATGACGCCGGTTCGCTTTGTGGCGCGGCTTTCCGGGTTCCCGTGAGGGAAGGCGCGTCACGGTAGACGGTTGTTTTCTGGGCGGGACGCGATGTGTCCCAAAAACAATGGATGCAGGCATCCAAGGAGGTTTCACTATGACTTCGCGGAAACTGCTGGCAATGATTTTCTCCCTGGCGGCGGTTCTCGTTCTCGGTTCCTGGAGCATCGCCGGCGCGCAGATGGGTCCGGGCATGATGTACGGCTACGGTTATCAGAACCTGACGCCGGAAAAGCAGGCGGCGGCGCAAAAAATCTATGGCGCGTATTATTCCCAGACGAGCGGCCTGCGCCAACAGCTCGTCGCCAAGCAATATGAACTGAACTCGCTGATTTACGGCGGCAAGGCCGACGACAAGAAGGTGCAGGCGCTGACCGCGGAAGTCAGCCAGTTGCGCTCGAAGCTCTACGAAGCGCAGGTCGCCCTCCAGCGCCAGCTGGCCAAGGAGGATATCCCGTTCATGGGCGGCTGGCACGGCGGCGGCTGGCACGGCGGCGGCATGTACGGAGGCGGCATGTACGGTGGCGGCATGATGGGTCCGGGCATGATGTATTAACGACAGGTTTTTCCGGGGCCGGGGATGGTCCGTATCCTCCGGTCATCTCTTGAAATCGTACATAACCTGCTTGTTTTCCCTGAAAAGTCTTTGGAAGGGGGCCCGGGGGAAACCTTTCTTCAGAAAGGTTTCCCCCGGCTCTTTTCTCCCTCTTACGCCGTTACCACAGGCAGCCCGGCCCGGGTCCAGGCGATCATGCCCCCGGCCACCGAGCGCACGTCGCTGCATCCTTTGGCGGCCAGGGCGCTGCCGATGATGTTGGAGCGGTAGCCCGAGCCGCAGACGACGACCACCGGGCCGGAGAAACACAGGTCCACCCCGCGTTCCAGGATGTCGGCAAAGGGCTGGTGCGCGGCGGCGGCCACATGGCCGGCCTCCCATTCCGCGTCGGTGCGCACGTCGAGCAGCGCCGGCGGGTTGTCCCCTTCAAGGGCCTTGGACAGGTCGCGCACCGACATCTGGGAAAGCGACGCCACTTCCCGGCCGCTCTGGGTCCAGGCCGGCATGCCGCCGCCCAGATGCCCGAGGATGGCGTCGTAGCCGATGCGGAAGAGTTCCAGCCGCACGGCTGAGGCACCTTCCCGGTCAGCCGCCACGATGAGGATCTTGGCGTCCGGGGCCACGGACATGCCCACCCAGTTGGCGAGCTGTTTGTCGAAGCCGATGTTGAGGCTGCCGGGGATGTGCGCCCCGCCGTAGGCGGCCGTGTCGCGGCAGTCGATGACGACCGTGTCCGGCGCGGCCATGAGTTCCTCGAACCGGTCCGGGGTGAGTTCGCGCTCCATGGGGCAGGCGTCGCGAAGCGGCGCGCCCTTGCGGTTGGTCTCGATGATGTGGCTGAAGCTTTTCGGCCGGGCCGGCAGGTGGGACAGAATGGCCGCCTTGAAGCTGGCGAAATCGGGGTAGCCGAGCATGGCGTTGGCCCGGCGCTCGTAGCCGAGGGTGGACACGCCCTTGGCGCTCATGCCCCGGCCGCAAAGCGACCCCTGCCCGTGGGCGGGGTAGATTTCCAGGTCCGCCGGCAGCTTGCCCAGCTTCTCGTAGAGGCTGTCGTAGAGGTTTTGCACCTGGGCATCGAGGATCGCCGCGCCCGGCAGGTCCGGCCGGCCGATGTCGCCGACGAACAGTACGTCGCCGGTGAGAAGCATGCACGGCTCCGGCGAGCGCACCAGGTCGCTGACCAGAAGGGACACGGAATTGGGCGTGTGGCCGGGCGTGTAGAGCACTTCCAGGCGGGCCGCGCCGGCTTCGATCACCTGGCCTTCGGCCAGCGGCTTGTGGGGATAGGTCACGCCGGCGTCGGGGTGGATGTGGATATCCGCCCCTGTGGCGGCGCGCAGTTCCTGGCCGCCGCTTATGTGGTCGGCGTGCAGGTGGGTCTCGATGATGCCGATGATGCGCATGCCCTCGTCGCGGGCGATCTCCAGGTAGCAGTCGATGTCGCGTTTGGGGTCGACCACCACGCAGACATGGGCGGCGGGGCAGCCGAGAACGTAGGAAAAACAGCCCAAACCCGGAGTCTGTATCTGCTTGAAATACATTGCTCTCCTCCTTCCGACTTTCGGTCGAACTTTCCTTAGAATGGCTGATTCCCGGCAGAGGGGCAAGGCTGGCGCCACAGAAAATCTGCTACAAGGCTCCTCTTATGAAAGTTTTTAGGGAGGGTGGGGGGCCGGGGGAGGGAACCCTTTTTTTCAAAAAAGGGTTCCCTCCCCCGGCGGCCTCCGCTTCTCTACGGAACTATCTCCAAGCCCGCGCCGGTGGGCGTGAAGTCGCCTTGGAAATGTTCGCGCAGATAGTCCAGCCCGGCTTGGCCCGTGCAGTGCCCGGCGTAGAGCCGCGTCACGCCGAAACGTGTCAGGGCGTCGACGGTTTCGGCCATGGCGGACTCGGGCGCGCCGATCAGGTGCAGCCCGCCGACCACCGTTTGGAAGCGCTTGATGCCGCACGCGTCCTTGGCCGCTTCCAGGCTGTTGGCCAGGCCGGCATGGCAGCAGCCAAGGAGCGCCAGCTTGCCCCCCGGCGCGTCGATGACCAGAAAAGCGTCGTCGGGCACGCGGTCCGGCTCATGGCCGGCGGTGTCGCGAAAAAGGTTGGCCGTGGCCGTGAAGTTGCCCGGCCGGCGAGGGATGTCGGTGACGAAGGTGATACCCGGGGCGAGGGTCTGGGCGTCCCGAAGGGGAACGAATTCGGGCAGGCCGTTCGGGAGCCGGCCGTCGTTCATGCCGGCGGAACGATAGGTGTTGGCGTCGCGACGGCTGTAACGTTGCCGCCAGACGTCCGGATGGCCGTGGACGGGGCCGGCGTATCCCGCGTCGAGCAAGGTCGCCAGCCCGCCGCTGTGGTCGTAGTGCCCGTGGCTTAGGGCGATGGCCCGGGCGGAGGTGGGGTCGATGCCGCAGGCGGCGGCGTTTTGCGCCACAAGGCCGGTCTGGCCGGTGTCCCACAGGAGACAGCCGGCCTCACCCGCGTCGATCCACACCGACCAGCCGTGCTCGGCCCCAAGGCGTGGATCGCTCGAGACGTTGTCCACCAGAACGCGCAGGGACCGAACAGCCATGGACTGTGCTCCCTAGGCCACCGCCGCGAGGGTGGCCAGCAAGTCCTTGGCCGCCGCCGCATCCGGGTTCGGAGGAAGACGCTTGAGAATGCCGAGTCCTTCGCCGGCTTCGTGGAAATCCGCTTCGGACAGGCCCGAGACCACCGCCGTGAAAATCATGGCGTTTTGCTGCATGAGCCTTGCCACCAGGGTGAATGGTTCGAGGTCGGGCAGGTTTTCGTCGGCCACGCACAAAACAGGGTGGCCCGCGGCGGCGGATTCCAACGCGGTGGCCGCGTCCGGGGCGATGGTGACATGAGCGCCTCCGGCGGCCAGGGCGGCGGTGAAGTCGGTGAGCACCCGGGGACGGGCGGTGACAAGCAGAATTTCCATAAACAAGGTCTCCCTCACGCCTTGCCGCAACACGAGCCGGGGCCGGCGCAACCGGCATGGCCGGGATGCGAACCGCAACAGCCATGGTCCGAAGGACCCGGCAACCCGGTCGCCGCCTTGCCCGTCAGCGAACTCGTGGCGGAAAGCAGTTTTTGCGCCGCGGCCCCGCATTGGGGACAAACCGGCGCATCCTCGGCCCGGGGCCGGATCACTTCGCCGCTGTACCCGCACGCCGGGCACGTAATGTCATAAATCGGCATGGTTATTCTCCTTTTGTGCGCCTCCTGGACCTCCCCCTGCCAGGGGCCCTGCCCC
>NZ_AECZ01000031.1 GCF_000179555.1 Solidesulfovibrio fructosivorans JJ] | reverse complement strand
AAAAAGGGGTCCCCTCCCCCAGTTCTCCCTCCTCTCCCAAAGGAATTTCTATGAGTAAACGTGGGATATGGCGGTTGACGGTGACGGAGTCGTTTAGCGCTTCGCATTGTCTGCGGGGCTACGAGGGGCCGTGCGAGAATTTGCATGGCCACAATTTTGGCGTCGAGGCGGTGGTGGAGGGCGAGCGGCTGGATCCGAAGGTCGAGTATTTGATGGATTTCAAGCGATTGCGAGGTGCTTTGCGAGAGATCTTGGCCCCCCTGGATCACCATCATTTAAATGAGGTGCCGCCGTTTGACGTGGAGAATCCTTCGTCCGAGAATCTGGCCCGGTATATTTACCGGAAGTTGGAGGGGGCGTTGGAAGGCGAGGCGGCCCGGCTGGTGAGCGTGTCGGTTCTGGAAAAGGAAGCCAGCAAGGCGACCTATATGGAGTATTGAGGGTGCGGCTTTTGCTCCAGCGGGCGCGGCGGGCCTCGGTGACGGTGGACGGGAAGGGCGTGGCCGCCATCGGCCCGGGTATTTTGGCCTTGGTGGGCTTTGGGCGGGATGACGGCCCGGATTTTGCCGATGGTCCGGTGTGCCGGGCGATGCTCGGGAAGCTCTGCGATCTGCGCATTTTTCCCGATGCCGCCGGCAAGTTCGATGTCAGCCTGCGCGAGGCCGGCGGGGAGCTTTTGCTGGTGTCGCAGTTCACGCTCTACGCCGCCTGTCGCAAGGGCCGCCGGCCGTCCTTTTCCGCCGCCGCCCCGCCGGATGTGGCGGCGGCGCTCTATGACCGGTTGCTCGTCCTGGCCGGGCAAGTGTTGCCCGGGCGGGTGGCTTCCGGCGTCTTCGGCGCGGACATGGATGTTTCCCTTGTCAACTGGGGGCCTGTGACCATTCCCCTCGACAGCGCGACCTTTGGGGCATCCCGGCCTCTTGACGGCGCTTGAGGTTTCAGCGCAAAGCGTAATCGGGCCCACACGCGGCAAGCGGCCGCAAGCCATCCGGAGCGGGATTTTGAAACAGCCGGTGATTCACAAGGTCTTTGGCGCCATCTCCCATCCTGGCGACAGCCGTCGGCTGGCCAAGGACGTGGTGGAGTATCTGGCCCGCGAGCATCTGGCCGATGTCGACGCCTTGCACGACCTCGACATCATCCTGACCGAGGCCTGCGCCAATGTCTGCCGGCATGCTTACGGCGGGAACCCGGGCCGGGTGGAAGTCCGGCTGGCCGTGCTGCCGAAGGAGTGGGTGGAGCTCGAGATCGTCGATTGGGGCAAGGGATTCGCCTCGGGCGCCCGCTTCGAGAATCCGGGGCCGGATTCCGAAGGCGGCCGGGGCCTTTATATTATGCGCATGCTCTCGACGCACTGCCGGGTACATCGGCGGGACGGCGAAAACGTGGTCTTCATCCATAAGGACATAGGGACGACGCGGTGGAAAAGCTGACCCTCACGCATGTCGGAAACGCCTTGATGCTGCGCTACGTCGGCGAAATAACCCTGGAGATCACAGGGGATCTCAAGCGCCGCCTGGACGCGGAACTCGACGGGAACAGCGTGGGCACGGTCGTCATCGACCTTTCCGACGTCACGTTCATGGATTCCTCCGGCATCGGCTTTCTGGTGTCGGTCAACACCCGGATGCGCAGCGCCGGGCGGTCTTTCTACCTCTATCGGCTGAGCAAACCCGTTGAAAAGACCCTGGGGCTGGTCCAGTTGCTCCAGTTCTTCCAGATTCTCGCCGACGAAACCGCCCTGGCCGCCGTTTGCGCCTGACGGGGCGTCATGGTGCATTCCCGGCATGCCGCCACGCCAGGTTCCCGAAGGCCGCTTTTCCGTCAAAAGCCGCCCCGGGTGCTGTGCCTGACCAGCCGGTTGTTCCTTTTGGGCGAGGTGACGGCCGCTTGCGAGCGGCTTGGCGCGCCGTGCCGGTATCTCGAAACCGGCGACAGCATGGACCTCGACGCCTTCGTGGCCATGGTGCGCGGGGCGGTGGCCGAATTCCGCCCGGATTTCCTGCTGACCGTCAACCACCTGGGCGTGGACCGCGAGGGTGTGCTGCTTGCCTTGCTCGCCGAGATGCGCCTGCCCTTGGCCTCGTGGTTCGTGGACAGCCCGGAGCTGACCCTGCCGCTCTATGCCCCGGCGGCGACGGAAGACACGGTCCTTTTCACCTGGGACGTGGACAGCATTGAACCGCTTGTCGCGGCCGGGTTTCCCCACGTGCATTATCTGCCGCTGGCCGCCGACGAGACGCGTTTCGCGCCGCGTCCGCCCGAGCCGGCGGACCATCCCTGGCGGGCGCGGGTGTCTTTCGTCGGCAATTCCATGCGCGTCAAGACCGCCTTGCGCCTGGCCGCCGCCAGACCGCCGAAGGCGCTGCTCGACGCCTTTGGCGAACTGGCCGCCGGGTTCGGCGCGTCGCGCCACCGACTGGTGCGCGCCTACATGGCCGAGGCCCGTCCCGATCTGTTGCCGGCCTATGCGGCCCTTGGGACCGTGGAGCGGGGCCTGGCCTTCGAGACGGCCGTGATCTGGGAATCCACCCGCCGCTACCGGGCCGACTGCGTTTCGCGCACCATGGCGCACAAGCCGCTGCTTGTCGGCGATCCCGGCTGGCGCGACACCTTTGACGGCGAGGGAACGGACTGGCGCTACCAGCCGGAGCTGGCTTACTACAACCAGTTGCCGCTTTTTTATCCGCTCTCCGAGGTCAATTTCAACGCCACCAGCCTGCAGATGAAGGGCGCGGTCAACCAGCGCGTCTTCGACGTGCCGGCCTGCGGCGCGTTTCTCCTCACCGACGCGCGGGCCCAGATGGAGCGGCTTTTCGAGCCCGGCCGCGAGGTGGCCATATATAATGATGCCAAGGAGATTCCCGAACTCCTCGCCCGCTACCTGGCCGATCCCGCCGCCCGGCGGGCCATTGCCGCGGCCGGCCGCCGCCGGGTGCTGGCCGAGCACACCTATCCCAGGCGCATGACCGAGCTTTTCGCCGTCATGCGCCAGACCTTCGGGGGCGGCGCCTGATGCGGACGGGCCAGGAGCCGTTTGCCCGGTTGCCGGAAACGGTCCGCCGCCTGCTGCTCGTCGGCGGGCGCGGTCCGGGATTGGCTGCGGCCCGGGACGCGGCCATGGCCGCCGGGGACGGCTGTGCGCTTCTGGCCGACGCCCTGGCCCTGGCCGTGTGGCGGGACGCGCCGCTTTGGCCCGAGGCGGCGGCGGTGCTCGCGGCCCGCGATGCCGCCCGTGCTTTTCTGCCGCCCGAGACGGCTGTGCTTGCGGCCCATGTGGCCGCATATGCCGGGAAAAGCGTGCCCGAGCCGTATTTCGAGCGTCTGGCCGCCAGGCGCGAGACGGCCAAAATGCTGGCTTATCTGCTGACCCGGCAAGGGAAGGCCCCGGAAGATCCCGGCTTGGCCCACAGGATCGCCTGCCTGGCTCCCATGGTCGGGGATTTTGACGGGGCGATCGCCCGCATGGCCGCGCTCCCGGAGCCGCTTGCGCCGCTTGGGCGGCAGGTGGCCGGCGAGCTGGCCCTTTTTGCCGGACGGGCCGGGGAGGCGGCGGCGCTTTTGCGACGCGCCCTGCCGACGCCGGCCGTGGACAAGCGTCTGGCCGAGGCGCTTTTTGCCGGCGGGGACCGGGAAGGGGGGCTGGCCGCGCTTTCCCGGGCGGTTTCGGCCCGGCCCTTCGACGCCTTGGGACTGGCCCGGCTGCACGATCTGGCCGCCGGCTTCGATTGGCGCACCGATTCTCTCCCCGGCTCGGTCGCGGTATTGGTCTATTCCTTTAATAACGCCCGGCTGCTGGACCGCACCCTGGACGCCCTGTCCCGGACCGACTGGACCTTTGCCGCCGGCGGGGCGCGGCTGACGGTGCTGGACAACGGCTCGGGCGACGACACGGCCGCGCTGCTGTCCGGCTGGCGCGAGCGCATGGCCGGGCGCATGGATGTCGTGGCGCTTCCCGTCAATATCGGCGCGCCCGCCGCCCGCAACTGGCTGGCCGCTTTGCCCGGGACCCGAAGCGCCGATTTCGCGGTCTTTTTCGACGACGACGCCTTGCCCCCGCCGGACTGGCTGGGGCGGTTCGGCGCGGCCGTTGCCGCTCAGCCCGGGGCGGGCGTGTGGGGCGCGATGATCCGGGGCATCGGCAGCCCGCATTTCGTCCAAAGCGCGGACACGCACCTGATCCCCACGCCGCGCTTGCAGGGGGAGTGGGGCAGGGGATTCGACCTGGCCCGTCCCTGGCTGGCCACGGCCGATGACGGCGCGTACGGCGTCTGCCGGCCGTGCGCTTCGGTCACGGGCTGCTGCCATCTGTTTCGCGCTCCCGTTTTGGCCGATCTCGGCGGCTTCGACCTGCGCTTTTCCCCCACCCAGTACGATGACCTGGATATGGACCTGCGCCAGCTGCTCGCCGGCCGGCCGGCCGTGTGCCAGGGCCATTTGCGGGTGGTCCACGCCAAGGCCACGGGCGCGGCCTCGGGCCAGGGCGGCAAGCAGTACGGCTCGGGCTTCGCCAACCAGTTCAAGCTCCACCACAAATATGACGATGGGCAGTTCGCCGCCGCCGCCGAAACGGCGTTTGCCGCCCTGGCCGCCGACTGCGCCGCCAAGGCGGAGATCCTGACCGGCATGGGGCGCATCGCGCCGGAAACGGCGGCCCTGTGGCGCGTCGCGGAGGGCGGCCGTGTCGGCTGAAAAGCTCCCCATCGCCGTGCTCCAGACCCAGCGCATGGGGGATTTGATCCTCACCTATCCGTTGCTTTTGTGGCTGGCCCGGCGCTATCCCGGCCACCCGGTCACAGTGGTGGCCGAGCCCGATTTCGCCGCGCCTCTGGCCCCGCTGAGTCCCCCGGCCGACTACTGGCCGCTTGCGCGGGGAGGGGAGCTGGCCCGGCGCGAACACGCCCTGGTCGTAAACCTGAGCATCCGGCCCGAGGCGGCCCGATTGGCCGGCCTGATCCCGGCCGAAACGACCCTCGGCCCGGTCGCGGACGCGGCCGGCGTGGTGCGGGTGGCCGGCGACTGGCAGCTCTACCGGGCTTCGGTGGTCGGCAACAACCGCCACAACCGTTTCCATTGGGCCGAACTCAACGCCCTGGACCTGATCCCGGTCCGCGACATGGCGGCCACGGCCTGGCCCGAGCCGCGCGGCGGCCGGCCCGACCGGTCCAAGGTCGGGGTGTTCGTGGGCGCAAGCGAGCGCGACAAGCGGCCGTCCGCGGCCTTTGCCGGGGCGCTTTGCCGCGAACTGGCCCGGCGGGGGCTTTTGCCGGTGCTCCTTGGCGGTCCGGGCGAGGTCGCGCTCGGGGCCGAGGCGGCAAGACACGCCGGCATTCCGGTCTGCGACCTGTGCGGGAAGCTGGGGCTCATGGAGCTGGCCGTGCTCGGCCAGGAACTCTCCCTGCTCGTCACCCCGGACACCGGCCCCATGCATCTGGCCGCCTGGACCGGACTGCGCACGCTCAACATCTCCATCGGGCCGGTCAGCGCCTACGAAACCGGTCCGTACCAGCCCGGCCATTTCGTGCTGCGGCCCCGCATGTCCTGCCGGGGCTGCTGGGGCTGTGTGCGGGAGCGGCCGTTTTGCCGGGAGCGCCTGGACGCGGCCCGGGTGGCCTACGTGGCCTCCCGGCTGGCCCGGGGCGAAGCGGACCGGCTGGCCGGGGCGGTGGTCCCCGGCTACGAACTGCTCGCCACCGGCCGCGACGACCTGGGGCTTTACGGCCTGACGCCTCTTTGCCGGAAGGAGCTCCCCGACGCCCGGGAGGCGCTGGGAGCCTTTTGGCGGGCCCAGTTCGGCTGGCTGCTCGGAGCCTTTGACGCGGCCGAGCCCCGGACCGCCCTGGCCGTCCTGGCCGCCGCCCATCCTCGGCTCCTCGCCGCCCTGTCCCGGGGGCTGGCCGTTCTTGGGGCGCGCCTTGCCCGGCAGGCCCGCCAGGGGGACGTGCCCGATGCCGGGTTCGCCGCGGCCTTTGCCCCGGTGGTGCGGCCTCTGGCCGGATTCGTCGAGCGTCTGCTGCAAAACGCCGACGGCGACCGGGCTTCGCGCCTGCGCGCCCTGGCCTTGCTCGAGCGCACCGCTTCCCTCGTCTCCAGATCCTGATCGCCGGCCCGTCCGGCCGTGTCCCGCTTCGCCCGTTTAGGGCCCCGGAGGCTCTCGGCCCGGCAAGGCGGAAAAAAACTCCCTGTTCGTTTCCTTTCAATTCGGCAACCTCGCGCCAATGCTCCCTTTTTCAAATTGGAACGAGACTTGAACAATACCAGGCGTCAGGAGGCCCGGTATGCAGATTCTTCCGCTTGTCACCACCCGCGCGCAGGCCGCCGCGGACGCCACGCAGCAAAATGCCGCGCTCACCTCGCGTCAGTCCGCGATGTTTGCCAGCATGCTGCAAAGCGCCCGAAGCTCTACGGAAGCGAACCAAGTCTCGTCGGTCGCTTCCTCGGCTTCCGCCACCACCACCGTCACCGATCCCATGGAAGCGGCCAACACGCCAAGTCGGCAGGATTTGATGAATCTGCCCATGACCAGGGAAGATGTTGCCGCCCTGCACGACGACTTGGTGGAGCAGGGCTTTTCCGAAGACGAATTCGCCGCCATGGAGCAAAAGGCCGAGAGTCCGGAGGGCCTGACCTGGGGCGAAATGATGCACGAGGTGAAGAAGAAGATTTCCAAGACCGAGAGCAACGAGAAGAAGGAAGTGTCCAACGAGGATACGGTCCAGTTGCTCGGTCTTTTCGGCAAGCTCGGCTTTACCGCCGACGAGTCGCAATCCATGGTGGACGCGCTCGGCAAGGGCGAGGCCAACGGCGTCTGGTCCAAGATCAGCGACAAGGTGGCGAGCCTCGGCGACAATGATTCCGTCAGCCTCAGCTCTTCCGAAATGTCCACCCTCGGCCGGACCATGAACCTGTCCGAGGCCGCCCAGAAGCGCCTGACCGCCCTGTTCGACCAGTCCAATGCCGAATCCGGGCTGTCCGGCCAGGGCCTGCGCACGGCCTTCGGTCTGGTCAAGAACGAAGTGTTGTCCCAGCTGGGCCAGGAAGCGCAGTCCATGCAGGCTTTTCGCCAGGCCGCTTCGGTGGTGTTGGACAAGGCTTGGCAGCGCCAGCAGACCAAGATCAGCTCCGACCTGCATCAGGATGACGTGGCCCGCAAGGCCGCCCAGGTCGTGGCCATGGGCGGCGAAAAGAAGGCCAAGGCCCAGGACGTGCCCACGGCCAGCCAGCCCGGCATCGACGTGTTGGCCGATGTGCCCGACGCCGGCACCTCGCCCCTGCCCAAGGACGGTCAGGGTCAGCGGGTCCAGGGCCAGGACGTCCAGAGCCAGCAGACCCAGGCGCGCCAGGTCCATCAGGATGCGCGCGGCGCCGGACATGGCGCCCAGGCGCCGGCGTCCGAGCTGCACGGCAAGGCCGGCGCGGTGGCCACCGCGCAGGCGGCCGCGACCGGCAGCCTGAACGCGACGGCCGGCGGCGACGCGCAGACCGCTTCTTCTTCTTCTTCTTCGGGCGACGCGGCCCCGCAATCCCAGGTTTCGCACAAGCAAGCGGCGTCCGCGCCCCAGTTCGGGGTCGGCAACGCGGCCTCCGGCAACACCGGCGGATCCTCCGGCGGGCAGCAGGGCGGCGGCGCGGGCGGCTCGTTCGAGCACGGCGACCAGGAAGGCGGCTGGGGAGAATTTTGGAGCAAGGTGCGGGTGGACAAGTCCGGCGGGCAGGCCGCCACCGGCGCGGGAAGCAATACCTCCCAGACCATGGCCGCCATGGACGCGGTCGCCGGTTCGAACCGGGCGTCCGCGGCCAAGCCCTTTGACGCCGCCCTGGCGGCTCGGGCCGCGCGCCAACTCGAAACCGGTATTTTGCGCAACGTCGGCCAGGACACCAAGCAGCTGACCCTCAATCTTTCGCCCGACGAACTCGGCAAGCTGAGCGTCACGCTGACGGTCAAGGACAAGGAAGTCAAGGCGATCATCAAGGCCGACAATACCGACACGGCCGCCATGCTGCACGATCAGGCGGCGCACATCAAGAAGACCCTGGAGGACCAGGGGTTCAAGGTGACCAAGCTCGAGGTGCAGACCGGCGTTTCCCAGGACAACCAGAGCGCCTGGCAAAGTCCCGAACAGCACAACCAGGCCCGTGAACAGCGCGAGGCCATGGAACGGATGCGTTCCTCCCAGCGTCTGGCCCGGTCCGGCGGCGGCATCGCCCTGGACGCCGACGCTTCGGGATTCGTGCCCCAGGCCGCGACATCCGCCGCCTCCGGGCTCGACCTTTTCGCGTAACAACGGAGCATAGCCATGAGTTACGTCAGCAGCATCCTCGGCGCCGATACGTCGACCACGTCGACCACATCGAAGACAGGCGCGGCCAGCCTCGGCCAGGACGCCTTTCTGCAACTGCTTGTGACCCAGTTGCAGTATCAGGATCCCCTGAGCCCCATGGACGACAAGGACTTCGTGGCCGAGTTGGCCCAGTTCTCCAGCCTCGAGCAACTCACCGAGATCAATACCGGCATCGACAAACTGGCCGACCTCAACACGCAGTCGCAGGTCATGGGGGCGGTCAATTTCATCGGCAAGACCATCGAGGCCAACGGCGAAGCCGTGAGCCTCACCAAGGGCAAGGCCACTCCCGTGACCTTCACCCTGCCCGAGGATGCGAGCACCTGCCTCGTCAACGTGCTCGACAGCGCGGGCACCATCGTGCGCACCGTGGATCTTGACGCAAAGAAAGCCGGTGAAGTGGAATTTACCTGGGACGGCAAGGATCACGACGGCAACGTCTGTGACGACGGCCAGTACCGGGTCGCGGTGACCGCCACCAACGCCGACAGCGAAGTCATGAAGGTGTCGAGCACCATGACAGGCACCGTGGTCGGCGTCACCCAGCAAAACGGAACGTACTACCTCAATATCGGCGGCAATCGGTACGTGGCCTTCGGCGACATCACCAATGTGATCGACAAGACATCGTCGAACGACAGCGATTCGGGCAAGGATTCGGGCAGTAACTCAGGCAGCGATTCGAGCTCCTAGCCGCGTAGACACGGGACGAAAGGAGGAGGTTTATATGGGCGTTGGATTAAATACCGCCATGTGGTCGGGAGTGTCCGGTCTGATGGCCAACTCGACGAAGATGACCAGTATCGGCAATAACCTGGCCAACGTGAATACCTACGGCTTCAAGTCGGCGCGGACGGATTTCGTGACGCTCATGAGCGCGACCATCGGCACGGCTTCGGGTGTGGACCAGGTCGGGCGCGGCGTGCGCGTCGGTTCCGTGGTGACGGATTACTCGCAAGGCGGCCTCGAGATCACGGGCACGAACACCGACATGGCCATCAACGGCAACGGCTTTTTCATGGTCAAGCAGAAGAGCTCGGTGGGCTCCAACGGCAAGATGCTCAATACCGGCAACCAGACCATGTATTATACCCGGGCCGGCGACTTCCACTTCGACGAGAACGGCTACCTGTCGAGCACCACCGGACTGGCCGTGCAGGGCTGGAAGGTGGACCAGGACAAGATCGACACCGCCACCGCCTCGGGCACGACCCTGAGCAGCACCCCGATCACCGGGCAGATCCGGGACATCGTTCTCGACTCGTACTCCAGCCCGGCCAAGGCCACGACCAGCACCACGGTCATCACCAACCTGGATTCCGATTCCGTCAGCGCCACCACGCGCAACCTCGCCTCCGGCGGGAGCTTCTACGCCATGAGCGCCTCCTGGGACGGCACCAAGGATCCGGCCATGGCCTCCACCGCCTACGACTACCAGACCACCGTCAAGGTCTACGACGCCAACGGCTCACCCCATACCCTGACCGTGTATTACGACAAGATAAAGAACGACAACGGCAAGGAATACTGGGAATACTCCGTGACCTGCGACCCGGCGGAGGATGGTCGGGTGGACCTCCTGAGCAATGCCTTAGCGGGCACGCAGATGGCCGGTCTGCTCATGGTAGGCACCATGACCTTCGACTCATCGGGCTCGATGGAAAATATGAGCGCCTATACGCTCAAGGCCAGCAACGCCACCGCCGGCGCTTTCAACTCGAATCTGTGGAGCGTGGCCAACATCTCTTCCAGCGGCTATCCGGAGTTCACGGCCAACTTCAAGTCCGTTTCCAACGGCAGCTTCACGGACCAGGGCAACGCCACCAGCATCTCGCTCAATCTCGGTATGCGCTGCACCACGGGCTGGGCCACCGGCACCACCCTGGGCGACATCGACCCGACCGACATGACCACGCTCGGGTCCTTCAACCCGGCGCAGCTGAAGATCAACAGCAACGTGACCACCAACTACGCCACGTCCTCCTCCACGGTGTTCACCTCGCAAAACGGCTACACCGCCGGCCTTTTGACCAGCGTCTCGGTGGACAGCGACGGCGTGCTGACCGGCACCTTCTCCAACGGCGTGAGCCTCCAACTGTGGGTGCTGGCCCTGGCCAACTTCACCAACCTGCAAGGGCTCAATAACGCCGGCAACAGTCTCTACACCGCCACCCTGGAGTCCGGCGAGGGGACGACCAACCGGCCGAACAGCGGCTCCGTGGGCTCCATCTCCGGCAACACCCTGGAATCCTCCAACGTGGACATGGCCGCGGAGATGGTCAGCATGATCGTGACCCAGCGCGGTTTCGAAGGCAACAGCAAGACCATCACCACCGTGGACACAATGCTCTCGGAGATCATCCAGCTCAAGCGCTAGCCCCGTTCCTCCTCCTCGTCCGCAAAAAGGCCGCTCCCGTCCAGGGGCGGCCTTTTCCCTTTCTTGCGGCGCTCGGGGCGGAAAAGCTTGCCCTGCCTTCGTCCCGGTCTTGGCGGCCCGGGTTTGTCAACAGCGCGGGAGAATTGACTTTCGTGGGGGCATTTTTTTCCCGTATTCTTGAATTGAATGTCTATCTCGCTGTTATTTATTTGGAAATGAGTGTTGGTACGGTGTCTGCTTAATTTCAGCAAAACCAACAAGGAACGTCTGGTTGCAACAAGGAGGTTTTTATGGCCCTGACCATCAACAATAACATGATGGCGATGAATGCCGCGAGGAACCTGTCCCATTCCTACGGCGCCCTGGCGACTTCGACCCAGCGATTGTCTTCGGGGCTTCGCATCAATACCGCCGCCGACGACGCCGCCGGCCTGGCCATTCGCGAGCTCATGCGCTCCGACGTCGCCACCCTCAACCAGGGTGTGCGCAACGCCAACGACGCCATCTCCATGATCCAGACCGCCGACGGCGCGCTCCAGGTCGTGGACGAAAAGCTCATCCGCATGAAGGAACTGGCCGAACAGGCCGCCACCGGCACCTACACCTCGGACCAGCGCCTCATCATCGACTCCGAATACCAGGCCATGGCATCGGAAATCACCCGAATCGCCATGGCGACCGACTTCAACGGCATTTATCTTTTGAACGGCAACCTCTCCGGCGCCAACTACGATGGCGCGGGCATCAATTCCGTGGGCAAGCTCAAGGTCCACTTCGGCACCGGCAACTCCAGCGCCGAGGACTATTACTACGTCCGGATCGGCAACTCCACGGCTTCCGCTCTTGGCGTGGGCATGGGCGCGGCGGCGGGCACCTCCGGCCGCAGCATTTCCACCCAGGAGATGGCCCAGAAGGCCCTCGACGCCATCCAGACGGCCATCGTGTCCAAGGACAAGATCCGGGCCAACCTGGGCGCGTTGCAGAACCGTCTGGAAAACACCATTTCCAACCTGCAGATCCAGGCCGAGAACCTGCAATCGGCCGAATCCCAGATTTCCGACGTGGACGTGGCCACGGAAATGACCAACTTCGTGCGCAACCAGATTCTTACCCAGTCGGCGGTGGCCATGTTGTCCCAGGCCAACTCGCTGCCGAAGATGGCCATGCAGCTGATCAGCGGCTAGGCCTGACGGAGACGGGGTACATAATGGAAAAGGGCCAGGGAGGCGAGGACCGCAGGACGTCGGTCCCTCCCTGGTCCGAAACGATTCGATGACGGTCGCGGCAAAGAATTGACGCCGCTTCGCCAAGCGCCCCTGGCGGGGAAAACGACACTTTGCCTGAGGAGCTTTCGGCTTGCGGACGCGCCGCCGACCCTGCCGCCGCGACAGGCCGGCTACCAGGTCGCCGCGGCGTCCGAGATTTTCTCCAGCGCCAGTCTGGCGGCCATCTGCTCCGCTTTTTTCACGCTTTTTTCCATGGCCGTGAGCGCGTGGCCATCCGGCAGCTCCAGGCGCACGGTGAAGCGCTTGTCGTGCTCCGGGCCTTCGCTGTCGAGCAGGGTGTAGACGGGGCGCGCCTTGTGCACCTTCTGGGTGTATTCCTGCAGCCGGCTTTTATAGTCCCGGGTTTTGGGCGCGACGGACCGGACCGGCCAGACCTCGGCGAAGGTCGCGTTCACGAAGCTTTTGGCCACCCCGTAGCCCCCGTCCAGAAAGAGCGCGCCGATGACGGCCTCGAAGACGTCGCTTAATAGCGACGGCCGGGTCCGGCCCCCTTGATTCTCCTCCCCCTTGCCGAGCAGGATGTGGTCCTCCAGGGACAGGCGCAACGCCATGGCGGCCAGGCTCGATTCGTTGACGAGCTGGGAGCGCAGGAGCGTCAGTTCGCCTTCCGGCGCTTCCGGGAAACGGGCGAAAAGTTCCTCGGATACGGACAGCTCCAGTACCGCATCGCCTAAAAATTCCAGGCGTTCGTTGTGCTTGGCGGCTTCGCCGCGTTCATTGGCATAGGAACTGTGCGTCAACGCCGTGGTGAGCAGTTCCGGACGGACGAAAACATGCCCCAGGGCGTTTTCCAGGGCGGTGGGTTCAGACATTTTGCAGGCTCCAAATGGCGGCGGGTCGTGACATGGGCAGCGATACTAACGCGTTCGGGCGTTCTTTCCAAGGCACGGGCCGAACGTGACCGTGTTTTTACGCTCTCCCCGGCCAATTGTCTTGATTATCCCGGCCGGGGCAGGCATTTTATGCCGAGGACGTCCGTGATCGGCGCCACGTGCGGCGGCTGCGGACGAGCCGCACAGGAGGGCAGCCATGGCTGGACTGTATGTTGGCGCGACGGCCGGATATTCCGGTAAAAATATGGTGGTCATGGGGCTTGGGCTCCGGTTCCAGAAGGAAGGCTACTCCGTGGGCTACCTCAAGCCCGTGGGAGCCATGCCGCGCGAGATCGACGGCCGGCTCTGGGACGACGACGCCTACCACGTCCAGCGCATCCTGCGCACAAGCGAAGAACCCGAGACCCTGACCCCGGTCATCGCCTCCCACGATTTCCAGGTCAAGGCGTTCCGCAACCAGACCGGCGACGTCATGGGGCTCATCCGCGATTCCTACGAGAAAGTCTCCGCCGGCAAGGACATCACCATTGTCGGCGGCTCCGGCGGCATGCACACCGGCAAATACTGCAACGCCGACGGCGTGCGGGTGGTGCGCGAACTGGGGCTCACGGCCGTGGTCATCGACCGCTATTCCAAGGAGCTCAACTACGACTACCTGCTCGTGCTCAAGGAACAGCTCGGCGACCACCTGGGCGGCGTGATTCTAAACGACGTGGCCCAGAACTTCCTGGACGAAACCCAGACGCTTATCGCGCCCTTTTTGCGCGACCGGGGTATCCGGGTGCTCGGCGTGATCCCCAAGGACCCGCTCATGGGAGCGATCAAGGTCTCGGATCTGGCCGAACGCCTCGGCGGCAAAGTCATTTCGGCCCACCACAAGGCCGACCGCATCGTGGAGAGTTTTCTCATCGGCACCATGCAGGTGGAAAACTTCATGACCCATTTCCGCCGGCAAAAAAATTCCGCCATCATCGTCGGCGGCGACCGCTCCGACGTCCACCTGGTGGCCCTGGAGGGCGACAGCCCCTGCCTGGTGCTGACCGGCAATCTTTACCCCAACGACATCATCCTGACCCGCTCCGAAGTCCTGGAGATCCCCATCATCGTGGTGCGCGAGGATACCTACACCGTGGCCAAGAAAATGGAGACCCTGCTGATGCGCCATAAACTGCGCGACGAAATCAAAATCCGCCAGGGCGCGCAGCTTATTAACGCCAACCTCGATTTCGCCGTGCTGCTCGATATTTTGGGTCTCAAACGTTAGTTGGGGCTGAGAGAAGAACGTGCGAGAGGGGGACCCTTTTTGAAAAAAGGGTCCCCCTCTCGCGCTCTCCCCTCCCAAAAACTTTTAACGGTTATGGGTGGATAACGATAACACTCTGTAACTACTAAAAGTCTTTTGAAAGGGGGCCCGGGGGGAAACTTTTCTACAGAAAAGTTTCCCCCCGGTTGCTTCCTCCCCCTTCCCCTCTCCCTAATTCCGTCGATGTTCGTGGCAACTGATGAGGAAAAGCGCGGCGCGAAGGCGCAGCACCTCGCGCGGGGCCCGGTCCATGAGGCTGTGTCCCGGCATGGGCTCCATGGTGGCGAAGGCGGTTTCCTCCCGGGAGGGCCTGTCGGCGTAGCGCATGGTGCCCAGTTCGGCCAGGGCGGCCTGGACCTCGTTGCGTTCCCGGGCGAAGGCCTCGCTTAAGCGGGCGGCGTGTTCGGGCCGGTGGATATCGAGAATGCGGTCGGGTTGTTCGTGGCGTTGGACGGCGGCGTCTTTCATGGCGGACTCCTTGCCCGGTTCTCTTCGGCCGTCCGGGCGCAAGTCTTAGGGAGGGGCGGCCGATTTTTCCTGGCACGAATGCTGCTTTATCCCTGGAAAACGCAGGGAAGCGCCATCGTGAAAGCACTTGTGACGAAATTCCGCCCGGTTCGCCTTGTCCGACTGCTCTTGGTGTTGCTCGTCATCGCGCCATGCTGGTTTGTCGCGGCGGCAACCGATGCCCTGGCCACGGACGCGGCCCAGGCCGCCGTACGCGAACCGCAACCGCCCCAGGCCGATCCGTTGCCCCCGGTCGCGCCGGGCGAGGAGACCGACGCCGCCCATGGATTCCGGGTGGAGCTGGTCAAAAGCGCGCCATCCGCCGGAACCATGCGGGTCGGCGGCGCGGCCTCGTTCGCGGCCCGGATTTTCGACGGCGAACGGGAGCTGGACCGGGGGGACTACGTCTGTCGTTGGCGTTCCGACACCGAAGCCCGGTTTCTGGAAACCGAAGGGCCGTTCACCAATACGGCCGTCTTTTTGCGCCCGGGCCGTCAACGGGTCTGGGTCGAGGTCGTGCCCCGGTCCGGTCCGTCCGAAGGGCTGGCGGCGGTATCCGTCCCGGTGGAGCTGGATGTGGCCCAGCCGGCCTTTTCGCTCGGCGTGAGGCCGTCGTCGCCGCTGGTCGGCGAGGAGACCACGGTCGTCATTCGGGATTTTCCGGTCCACGACGGGGTGGAATTCCGCTGGGACCCGCTGCCCGCCTCGGCCAAGCTGGTGCGGGTGGGCGAGCGCAGCCTGACATTTTATCCGACGGCCGCCGGGGAGGTCCCCGTGCATGTGTCGGCCACGGCCGGCGCGGGCGCGGGCGACACGGCGGATTTGGGCGCGGCCACGGTCCGGGTGCGGGCCAGGGAATACGCCGTCGCCGTGGCCGACAAGGGGCTCACCGGGCCGCCGGCCACGGTTTGGCGCGAGGGCGAGGGGCCGGTTGCGGCCTCGGGCGTGGCCGTGCGGCAAAACGTGCGGCTTTTGGCCCGGATTTCGCCGTCTCCGCACAATCCGCCGTTGGCCTATGCCTGGAGCCTGTGTCCCGGGGCGCGGGCCCGGGGCGGGACCGACGGCCGGGAGATCGAGGCCTCGCGCGACGCCGTGGGGCCGTGCAAGGCTTCGGTGGAAATCCGCGACGCCAGGGGCCTGCTTCTCGGCCGGGGCGAGGGCGGGTTCACTGTTGCCGTTTCCCAGGAAGAACTCGATGCGGCCGTGGCCAACGCCCGCGAGACGGACAGGCTTACCCGGGCGGCGGCCGACGCCTGGGATGCCGGCGACGCGGCGGGGGCCCTGGAAGCGGCCGGACGGGCCGTGCGCAAAAATCCCCGTGACGCCCCGGCCCTGACCGCCTACGACCGCATAAGCCGCGACAAGGCCCGTCTGGACGATACGTTGGCCAAGGCCGACGCGGCCCTTGGCATGGACGATTTCGGCGAAGTGGCGGCCATGCTCGGCGAGGCAGCCAAGATATGTCCCCGGGCCGAGGCCATCGGGGCCATGCGCCAGGCGGCCGTCGCCCGTCGCGAGACCCTGGACAGGGTGGCGAGGCTTTTGGCCGCCGCCCGGGATAAATGGGATGCCGGCGCGGTGGACGGGGCCTTGAAGCTGACCGGCCAGGCGCTTTCCCTCGATCCGAACCATGCCGCGGCCAAGGCCGAGCGCGAGCGCATGGTGGCCGACCGCGACAGGCTTATCGCGGCGCTCAAGCAGTCCACCAGCTATCTTGCGGCCAAACGCTTCGACAGCGCCGGCGAGGCGCTGGCCGAGGCGCGGGCCATATGCCCCCGGTTCCCGGCCATCGCGGAACTGACGCGGGCCATCGCCGCCCGCAAGGACAAGGCCTGGCGCATGGACGAGCGGCTGGCCCGGGCCCGGGACCAGTGGAACGCCGGGGATGCCGACGGGGCGTTGGCGACGCTGACCGAAGCGGCGCGCCTCGATCCCGAACACGCCGGCGCGGCCGCGACCAAAAGAAAACTGGCCCAGGCCAGGGAACATCTCGGTGCGGCCGAGGACCGGGCCGAAGCGGCATTGGATGCCGGCAAGATCGACGCCGCCAAGGCGGCTCTTTCCGCCGCGTCCGGGATCAACCCGCGCCATGAGCGCCTGAAGCAATTGCAGGCGGCCCTGGCCCATCGGGTGGACCGCGACCGGCGCGTGGCCGGGCTCGCGGCCGAGGCCGAGCGCCGCAACGCCGCCGGCGATACGGACGGCGCGATTTTGGCTCTCAATGACCTGATCGCCCTGGTCCCGGACAACGCCAAGGCGACCGCGACGCGCGATGCGCTCGTGCGCGCCCGCGACGCGGCCAATGAAGCCCTTTCCCGGGCCAAGGACGCACTGGCCTCCGGTCGCTATGACTTGGCCCTCGGGGCGGTGGCCGAGGCGGAAAAGGCCAACCCCAAGCTGCCGGCCCTGGCCGGCTGGCGCGACAAGATCCAGGCCGCTCGCAAGCGGGCGGAAGCCGTGGCCGCCTCGCGTCTGGCCACGGCGGAAAAGCTCTTTGCCCAAAAGGATATTCCCGGCGCGGACGCGGCCCTGCGCGCGGCCCGGGAGGCGGGGCCTTTGCCATCCGCCCTGGCCGGCAAGGCCCGGGACCTTTCCCGGCGTATCGAGGCCGGTCTGGCCCGGCAGGCCGCCGCCCGGCGCGAGCAGGCCAACCGTGTGCGCACGACCGCCCAAACCGCCGACGCCGACCGTCGCGCCCGTTGCGCCGCCATCGGCCGGCAGGCTGCGGCCAAGCGGAGCGGGGGGGATCACGCCGGGGCCATCCGCGACTACCAATCCCTGCTCAACCTGTGTCCCGACACCTGCCAGGCCTACAACAACGTCGGGGCTTCGCTTTTCTCCCTGGGCTACGCGGCCGAGTCCCTGCCCTGGTTCGACGAGGCGGTCAAATGCGCGCCGGACGAGCGGCTCTACCGGGACAACGCGGCGCTCACCCAAAAGCGTCTGGCCCAAAGCCGCCAGCCCGATCCCGAAAAGGCCGCGACCTGCAAGGCCGCCTTCGAGACCGCCGAATCCAGGCGCGTGGGCGGGGATCTTTCCGGGGCCATGGAGGGCTACCGTCGCGTGGTGGCGACCTGTCCGGATTTTTGCGCCGCCTACAACAACATGGGCTTGGCTCTGCACAAGCTCGGCCGTACGGCCCAGGCCCTGCCCCTTTTCGAACGGGCCCTTCGCTGCAACCCCAAGGAAAACCTGTTCAAGGACAACTACGAGCTGACGGCGAAACGCCTGCGCACGGCTGAACGGCGTCCGTGACGGATTGCCTTGCGGCGGGGGAGGCGGCTATGCTCCGGCCATGGGAAACGACGATGCCCGCGTGGTCGAAGGCGCGATCCCCGGGGACATGGCCGGTGAGCGCCTGGACCGGGCGGCGATCCTTGTGCTGCCGGACACGGGGCTGCGGGGCCGCCGCCGGCTGATCGAAGCGGGGCGGCTGCTCGTGGACGGGCGGGCGCGGCCCGCCGCCTACCGGGTCCGGGCCGGGGAAAAACTTGCCGCCCGCATCGCCGCGCGCCCGGAAGGGGAGTTTCGGGCCTCGGACATCCCGATTCTTTTCGCCGATGCCGCCTATGCGGCCGTGGCCAAGCCGGCCGGCCTCCACAGCGCCGCCATCGCCTGCGGCGGCGGCCAGAGCCTCGAGGACCTGCTGCCGGAGCTTTTTCCCGGTCGCGCCGCCGGACTGCTCTCCCGCCTGGACAGGCTCACCTCGGGCATCGTTCCCCTGGCCTTTGACGCCGCGTCCGGGGAACGCTATCGCCGCCTGGAAAACGCCGGCCAAGTGGCCAAGACCTACCTGGCCGTGGTCCACGGCGGGATACCTTCTCCGTTCGTGGTCGATTTTCGCTTGGATATGGCCGACCGGGCCAAAACGCGGGTGCTGCGCACGGCCGATTCCGATCCCTTGCGCCAGACCCGTGTTTCGCCGCGCGCGGCCAAGGGCGGGCTGACCCTGGTCGCCTGCCGCATCGCCAAGGGGGCGCGTCATCAGATACGGGCCCATCTGGCCGCCTCGGGCCATCCTCTGGTCGGGGATCCGGTCTATGGTCGGGGGGAGGGGGCGCGGCTGTACCTGCACTGCGCCCGGCTCGAAAGCCCGGTGCTTACGGTGACGAACCAACCGCCCTGGTCGCTTGCGGAAGCGGCCCGGACAGTCGAAAGCGATGCGCTGGAAAAAAACGCGGAACAGGATACGAATGGCGTGGGCTAATCGGCGTTGGTGGCAAGCGCGTCGAGCAGGCCCTCGATGATCTCGTAGCGTTGGATGAGGTACGTGCCGGACTGGACGCGGCGCTTGAGATCGGCGATACGGCGGGCGCGATCGGCCGGGTCCTCGCGGGGCGGGGAGACGCCTGGGGGCCTGCAGGTACTGTCTGGTACGGTCATGGCTGACATCCTTGTCTGCGCCGCCCGGTCATGGCCGGGAAGCCTTTGGGTCCTTCGCTTGGCTTATCGGCCCATGGTTTTCCGAACTTTAGCGCGGTCGCAAAATTTCGTTTTGCGGGGGCGGAAAAAAGCTTGCCCCCTGTTGACGGGTTGTTTATAAGAATCAACATGACGCAACGACATGACGCCACGTCCGCGGCTGCCGGCGGTTTCGAGGGTTTTTTCGCCCGGGCCGCGCAGGCGGCGGACATCGCTTCCCAGGCCGAACTGGCCGCCCTGCTCGGGGTGCATCGTTCGGCCGTGACCCAGGCCAAGAAGAAGGACGCCGTGCCCAAGGCCTGGGTGTTGGCCGTGTCCCGCCGGACCGGGGCGGACGCCGACTGGCTGGAATACGGCCGGCCGGCGAAGTCGGCCGCCAAAAACGACACGGCGGAGGACGGCCCCTATATCGGCGTGCCCAAGGTCCGGGCCAGGCTTTCGGCCGGCGGCGGCTCCTTCGAGACCCGGGGGGAGGTCGAATCGGTCGTGCCGTTTCGCGGCGACTGGCTGCGGCGCAAGGGCAACGTCTCGGGCATGGTGCTCATGGATGTGGTGGGCAACAGCATGGAGCCGGAGATCCGCCACGGCGACACGGTGCTCATCGACCAGGGGCAGACCGCCATTGTGGCCCACGGCGTCTACGCCATGGGCGTCGAGGACACGGTGCTGGTGAAAAGAGTGGAAAAACGCCCGGGCTCGCTGGTGCTTTTGAGCGACAACCGGGACTATGCGCCCATTGTCCTTTCCGGCGACGAAATCGACGCCTTGCGGGTCATTGGGCGCGTGTTGTGGGTGGGGCGCGAGCTGTAAGGGGGAAATTTTTTTCTCCGCTGTGTTTATACTTATAAACTGATTGTTGCGCGACCGCGCAACACGGAGGCGCATCATGCAACGTCGCTATTGCCGCTGCGGCATGTCCATCCTGGTGGAATTCAAACCGACCGGCCCGACCTGGCGGGCGCTTTTCTTCCGACCGAGCCGCCTGTTCCGGGCCCGGCTGTCGCGCTGCCCCCATTGCGGCGAGGCCCTGGACATCGACCGGCTGTCCTAGGTGGCGGATTCGTTTTGAAAATGAAGCCGCGTGAGGGAAAAACCTCGGAAAAGGGCTTTCCCTTCGCGCGCGTTTCCCTTGCAAGACGCTTTGTTGTGGCGGGCGCCTTGTGGGGCTTCCCTCAAATGGCTGGTCGGCCCCTTTGTCCGCGCATTACCGGGCAGGTCAGCGGTCATCGGACCCGTCACCATGCGGCGGCCTTCCCCCCGATCGGTCGTCCGGTGACGTTCCCCGTCCCGTGGCCGCATACCCCACGCCTTCGGCGTCGCACCCGCTCCCGCGGCGCCGAAGGCATTTTCCCGGTCTAGACGGCTTTATACTTTCCTCCGGCAAGCGTTGTGCGTATAAAGGCCGTTGGCTCGAGGCCACAGGGAGCGAAACGTATGGGGAAATGGACGCTTTTCGTATTGTACGCCGCCACGGTCAGCGGCATCTCCTCCATTTACGCGCCCCAGCCGCTGCTTCCGGTCCTGGCCTCGACCTTCGGCGTGTCCGAGTCCACGGCCGGGCTGACCATCACCGCCACCATGCTGCCGCTGGGCCTTGCCCCGCTGGCCTACGGTTTTTTTCTCGACGCCGTGCCGGCCCGCCCGTTGATCGGCATTTCCCTGGCCTTGCTGGCCGTGTGCGCCGGCGGCCTGTGCCTGGCGCCCAATTTCGGCTGGTTTCTGGCCGTTCGCGTGGGGCAGGGGTTGCTCGTGCCGGCGCTTTTGACGGCGCTTATGACCTATCTGGCCACTGCCGCGCCGCCATCCCAGGTGCGCCGCGTCATGGCCGCCTATATCGCGGTCACGGTGTTCGGGGGCTTTTTCGGGCGTTTTTTTTCCGGTCTGACCGCCCAGGCCTTTGGCTGGCGCATCCCCTTCGCCGGCTTGGGCTGCTTCCTGGCCCTTTGCGCGGCGGCCTGCCTGACCCTGCCGCCGGATGCGCGCACGGCCTTTTCGCCCATCCGTCTGGCCTATGCCCCGCAGGTGCTCAAAAAGCCGGGCTTTGCCGCGACCTACGCCGTGGTCGCCCTGCTTTTCTTCGTCTTTTCCGGCATGCTCAACCTGCTGCCCTTTCGCCTGGGCCATCTTTCGGGCGGCTATTCACCGCTTCGGGCCGGGGTCATGTATTCCGGCTATCTCATGGGCATCATCGTAAGCCTCACTTCCCACCGGTTTGCCAAAAACTTCGGGGGACCGACCCGGGCCATGAGCGCCGGGGCCGCCATCGTCATCACGGCGGCGGCCGTATTTTCCATCCCCGCCCAGGCGGCGATCTTCGCCAGCGTCTTCGTGCTGTGTTCGGGCATGTTTCTGGCCCACTCCGTGGCCCCGGGCGTGCTCAACGGCGCGGAGAACGAGCACAAGGGGCTTGTCAACGGCCTCTACATTTCTTTTTATTATTCGGGTGGGTCGCTCGGGACCTATCTGCCCGGGCTGCTGCTTGCCGAGTACGGCTTTTTCGCCGCGGCCGGGCTGCTGCTCCTTTCGGCGGCCACGGCCACGTGCATCGCCCTGCGGCTGCGCACGACGGCGTTTCGTTGACGGCGACCCTCGAAAAGTGGAGATGAGGGGATGCGACGACATCTTGCACTGCTTTTTGGGACCGTAGCCCTGCTGTGCGCGCTGCTTGCGGCCCGGGACGCTCCGGCGCAGCAGCGGGAAACCTTCGTCAGGGGCGGCACGGCCGTCTACTCCGACGTCGACGTCAATATCACCGACGGCGCGCGCTTGGCCCGGCTGCATCTGGCCTTCGAGGCCCAGTGCATAAGCGAAGATGCGGCGCGCCTTGCGGCAAGTCCGGAAACGCGCGAGGCCGTCCTGCTTTTCCTGCGCGAGCGGACCGTGGCCGAATTGTCCACGCCGCGTGGCAAACGCGAGTTCAAGCGTCAGCTCCTGGCGGTCATGAACAAGGCCGTGGGCGGGCCGCGCGTGGTGCGCATCTACTTCCTGCAATTTGTCATCGAATAGGGGAAAAGGGGATTCCATGCCGCTTTTCCGCCTGATCCGCCACGGACAAAGCGCTTCCAACGCCGGCCATGTGACCGACTATCCCGATACCATCCCCTTGACCGACCTGGGGCAAAGGCAGGCCGCCCTTGTGGCTTCCTGCTTTCGGCGCGCGCCCAGGCTGGTCGTTTTTTCCTCCTTCGACAGGGCGGTGCAGACGGCAACGCCCCTTTGCGAACGGTTTCCCGAAGCGTCCGTCGCGGTCTGGCCGGTGCAGGAATTCACCTACCTGGCCCCACACCGCTACATCGGCACGACCAGAAAGGAGCGTGGCGAGGCCGTGGTCGCCTATTGGAAACGCCTGGACCCGCGCTGGCGCGACGGCGACGGCGCCGAGTCCTTTGTCGGCTTCTGGGACCGTGTGGAATCTTTCATGGAACGCGTCGCCAGGACCCGGGGCCCGGCGGTCGTTTTTTCCCATGGCCAGTTTTTGCGCGGGGTGGTGCTGCGGGTTTTGGCCGGGCCGCTCGGGGCCGAGGAAGCCATGGTCCGCTTCCGGGCCGTCCGGCAAGCCGTCGCCTGGCCCAACGCCGCCATGGCCGTGCTGGCCGTCTCGCCGGCCATGCCGCTCATCGGGCCGGTCACGGTCGAACATTTGCCGCCGGAAATGCTTTCCACGTAAAAAAGCGTTGCCTTTTTGCGCAACCCATTGAATCGATATCGTTGTTGCTCTACAACGTTGGCGCAACAAAAAAAGCCCGCCCGGGGGACCGGAGGGAGAGGGAAATGGCGCAAAGGCGCATGGCGCTATCGGCCGGTATGGCGGCATTGGTCGGGGCGATTGTCCTGGCGACGCTGCTTTGCGCGCCGTCGCGGGCCTTGGCGGTCAAACGGGCCGGGGCATTTTGGTCCGGGCTCTCGCGCGAGCAGAAAACCGACCTGATCCTCGGCATCTTCGACGGCTTCAACCTCAACGAGAATATTTTGGGGATCACCCTCAAAAACGAATACACCATTTGCACCGACATCATGGAAAGCATCATGCGCCAGTCCGACGCCTTTTTCGCCGGCATGCCCGCCGGCAGGATCGTCACGGCGCTGGATGCGTTTTATACCGACAGGAAAAATAGAAACATCCCGGTTTCCTGGGGACTCTGGGTGGTCGTGCGACAAAACCGCAAGGACCCGACCGTGGGGGATTTCCTGCGCGAATTGCGCGCCTTGTATCCCTAGGGCCGCATGCCTTGCTTTTTTGCGCCGCGCGATTAAAAGGTCTTGCGCCGACGGACCGGGCGGCGCAAAGGAGACGGCATGCAGGCACCGATCGAGACATATTACGCCAAGCGGCTTGAGGAGTTGGCCAAGGCTCTTCAGGGCAACCACTTCAACGCCCACGTCGTGCCCGACGCGGCGGCGGCGCGTGACCTCGTCATAAACGAAATTCTCCCCGCCTCCGGGGCCAAAACCGTGGCCTACGGCGGTTCGGCCACCCTGCTCGCAACCGGCCTGCCGGCGGAGCTGGCCGCCATGCCGGACATCGAGGTCATCAATACCCTGGATAAGACGCTTTCCGCCGAGCAGGCTTACGAGCGGCGGCGGCAGGCGCTTCTGTCCGATCTCTTTTTCACCGGCACCAACGCCGTGACCGAGGACGGCGTGCTGGTCAACCTGGACATGATCGGCAACCGGGCCTGCGCCATCGCTTTCGGCCCCAAGCGGGTCGTGGTCTTTGTCGGGCGCAACAAGATCGTGCCGGACCTGACCTCCGCCGTGCGCCGCATCAAGGAATACGCCGCTCCGGCCAATGCCATCCGCCTGGCGAAGAAGACGCCCTGCGCGGTCACCTCCCGTTGCGAGGACTGTGGCAGCCCGGAGCGTATTTGCAACGTTTGGACCATCACCGAAAAGTCCTTTCCCAGGGGACGCGTCACGGTGATATGCATCAATCAGGATTTGGGACTGTAACAGAGCCGCAAGCGGCTAAACGAGGGTCCGGCTTTGGCTTGGAAGAAGATACCCCCCGAGGCGGATTATTTTCACTGCGAACCCGGTACGGAGTACTATATCTGCGAGGAGGGGCTTGTCGTCGAGGGGCGCTTTCTCCAGGACGGGGGCGCCAATCTGGATAAGGCCATCTGGCCCACGGTGCAGGGCAGCCGGGCGTATATCCGGGTGCGGCGCAAGGGAGTGGACAAGAAGTTTCAGCTCGTGCGCATTTTCGCGGAGCTTTTTCCCGATCTGCTTGGCGGCGAGATCCAGGTGCGCACCCGCAAAGGGCCTTTCGCCTTGCGCGTGGAAAGCGAGCCCCGCGAGGCCGAGGCTCCCGTCCGCCCGGCGGCGGCGAAACCGCGTCGGGAAAAGGCCCCTCGCCATGAGCATGAAGAAGTTGTCGCGGAGCCAGTCGACAACGAGGACTCCGGCGGAGGGGACGAGGACGAGGACGAGGAAGCGGTGACTTCGGTTTCCGACGCCCGCATCTGCAAGGTGTGCAACCTGCGCAAGCGCGCCTCGGAGTTCAGCCCCCGCGACGATATGTGCATGGACTGCTATATGGGCCGCGACGAGCTGCTCAAGGAGATCATTGCCCGGCGTCGCCGCAAGAACCGTTCGGCCGCCCCCCGTTCCGCCGAGGAGCACGAGGGTCGCGGCAACTCCGACGACAGCTTGGACTCCTTCGGGCGCATGGATTTTCGCATCAATCTTCCCGAGTAGGGCCCGGCGGGCGTCCCGCGGGAAGCCTTTTGCGGGGCGGAAGTGCACGGTTTTCGGAACCGGCCGTCCGCCCCGCGCCCTCTCCGTCGCCCGGCCTTTCTTGACAGCCTGTCCCAATCCCTTATGATTGTGCGATAGCAGGAATGCATCGCGTTGACGCGGGCTTGGGGGGCGATTGGTCAGACGCAACGTTTCCGAATTGCGGGAGGGCATGATCCTGGCCGAGGATGTGCTCACACCCGGCGGGCGTTTCCTCATGCCCAAGGGAACGACCCTTGATCATGGCCATCTGAAATCCCTGCAGGCCTGGAACTTAAACGCCGTATCCGTGGCCGACGAAGCCCCGCCGCCGCCCGTGGCCGAGGGCCGGGGCGAGGGCGCCGACGCCGCCGAGGAGGCCGCCGTGGCCGTGGTGCGGGAACGGCTTTGCCGGCTCGACCGCGAACACGAGGCCGGGGAAGTGCTGTGGCGTCTGGCCCTGGAGCGGGAAACCCGCCGCCGCCTCGCCGGGGACGCCCAGGCCGCCGGCCAGGAAGGCGCCGTGCCGGGACGCCCGGAAGAGGTTCCGCCGCCGCTGTCCTCCCCCGAAACGCTTTTGCGCGACGAGCCCCAGCTCGTTTCGCCCCCGGAAGTCTACCTGCGCATAAACGACGTGCTGCGCGATCCCAAAAGCACCGTCGAGGACGCGGCCGAGAGCATCCGCCACGACCCGAGTCTGGCCGCCAAGCTTTTGCGCCTGGTCAACAGTTCTTTTTACGCCCGCACCCTGCGGGCCGTGCGCGGCCGTTTCCCGGCCAAGGTGGACAGCCTGTCCCGGGCCGTGATGGTGGTCGGCGCGCGCCAGCTCGCCACACTCGCCCTGGGCGTGTCCGTGTTGCCGCTTTTCCAGGACATCCCCCCCCACTGGGTCAACATGCGCGTGTTCTGGGAGCACAGCGTGGGCTGCGCCGCCGCCGCCCAGGCCATTGCCGCCGCCACGTCCCGGGGCAATCCCGAGACGGCCTTCGTGGCCGGGCTGCTCCACGATATCGGCCGCATCATCTTCTTCAAGCAGGCTTCGACCCACATGGCCGCCGCCATGCGCCAGGCCGCCGCCGACAGAGACCCCCTGTACCGCGCCGAACGCGACCTGCTCGGCTTCGACCACGCCGTCCTCGGCGGTCATCTGCTGCAGAAATGGCAGTTTCCGGCCAATCTGGAAAAGATGGTCCGCTACCACCACGATCTCGACGAGCCGCTTTTTATCGACGAGCCGGCCGTGATCCATCTGGCCGACTGTGTGGCCACGGCCATGGGCTGGGGGGCCAGCGGCAACCGCCATGCGCCGCCGCTTAATCCGGCCGCTTGGCAGGCCCTGGGGTTGACCGGCGAGGGGCTCGCCCGGCTGGTGCCGGCCATGGAGGCGCGCCTGGCCGAAACCATGCACAGTTTTTTCCCGGACAGGGAAGGGCCGCCATGAGCGCCCGGCGGCAAGACGAGTTGGAGCGGTGATGTCTGCGCGTATTCTGGTCATCGAGGACGATGCGGCCTTTCGGGCCATGCTGTTGGAGGCGCTTTCCTCCAAGGGCTACGATCCGGTCGGCGTGGGCTCGGCCGAGGAGGGCGTGGCCCGGGCCCGGGCCGAGGCTTTCGACCTCGTCATCACCGACGTCATGCTGCCCGGCATGGACGGCATCGAGGGCCTTTCCAGAATCAAGGAGGCCAGCCCCCAAAGCGAGGTCATCGTCATGACCGGCTATTCGGCGCGGGAAAAGGCCTTGGACGCGGTCCGGCTCGGGGCCTACGACTTTTTCACCAAGCCCTTTTCCCTGGCCGAAATGGAGGTCGTCATCCGCCGGGCCCTGGAGCGCCGGGGACTGGTGGCGGAGCTTGCCCGCCTCAAGTCGGCCATGGCCGCCGGGCGCGGACCGGTCATCGTGGGCCAGTCGCCGGCCATGCGGGACGTGGTGGACATGGTGCGCCGGGTGGCCCCGCTCGATTCCACGGTGCTCATCACCGGCGAATCCGGCGCGGGCAAGGAGGTGGTGGCCGACGCGGTCCAGGCGCTCAGCCTGCGGGCCGATGCGCCTTTCATCAAGGTCAATTGCGCCGCCATCCCGGAGAACCTGCTGGAATCGGAGTTGTTCGGCCATGAGAAGGGCGCGTTCACCGGCGCGGTGGCGCTTAAAAAGGGCAGATTCGAGCTGGCCCACGGCGGCACCATCATGCTCGACGAAATCGGGGACATGCCGCTTTTCCTCCAGCCCAAGCTGCTGCGCGCCGTGGAGCAAAAGCAGATCGAGCGCGTGGGCGGTTCGCGGCCCATCGACATCGACATCCGCATCATCGCCGCCACAAACCAGGATTTGCCGACCCTGGTCGCCGAAAAGAAATTCCGGGCCGATCTCTACTACCGCCTGAGCGTGGCCGCCATTCCCCTGCCGCCGCTTCGCGACCGCAAGGAGGACCTGCCGCTTCTGGTCGGACATTTTTTGGAGCGCATCAACCCGCGCGTGGGCGTCAATTTGCGCGGCGTCTCCCGCGAGGGCATGCAGCTCCTGTACGCCTGCGACTGGCCAGGCAACGTCCGCCAACTGTCCAACGTTTTGGAGCGGGCGGCCATCCTCAGTTCCGGGGATGTGCTGACCGCGGCGGAGATATCCCGGGCCCTGGACGGAGCGCCCCTCCGTCCGCCCGAGGAAGCGCGGGAGCAGGCTCCCGCCGACCGGATCGGCAACCTGCGCCAGACGCTTCAGGACATGGAGCGCGGCATGATCGTGGCCGCGCTGCGAAAAACCGGCGGCTCCCAGAAAGACGCGGCCAGGCTTTTGGGGGTGAGCCCCAAAAACCTGTGGAATAAGATACAAAAGCATCGCATCGGGACGGCCGATTACGCCGCCTCTCCGGCTTCCTGACCGTTTTCGGCCTTGCCGCGACGGCGAAAATCGGGCATCGCCCCACTGCTTGCTTCCACCGCGTCGCGTACGCTGCCCGAGGAGGTTTCATGGGCGACAGACGCCTGGCCGAAATCGTCTCTTCCGACGTCATCGCCATTTCTCCGGCCGAGACCATGCGCTCGGCCCTGGCCGTCATGCGCGACCGAGGCATTTCCTGCCTCGTCGCCACCGAAGACGGCGCGCCCGTCGGCATCGTCACCGAGCGCGACATCCTGTGGGCGGCGGCCCACCGGGGGCTGGACTTTCCGGAGCGCCCCGTGGGCGACGTCATGACCGCGCCGGTCATCACCGTGCCGGCGGACACCATGCTGGTCGAAGCCTACCACCTGATGGCCCAGAAACACCTGCGCCATCTGGTCATGGTGGACGCGGCCGGCAAGGCCGGCGGCGTGCTCACCCAGTCGGATTTGGTGGCGGGGCTCGAGCATGAGGGCCTCACCGGCGCCAAGTGCGTGGCCGACATCATGACCCGCGACGTGGTGACCGCGCCGGGGAACATTTCCGTGCGCGAGGCCGTGCGCCGCATGGCCTCGCGGTCCATCTCCTGTCTGGTCGTGGCCCGCGAGGATCGTCCGGCCGGGATCATCACCGAGCGCGACGTGGTCCGCCTTTTGGCCGACAATCCCCGGCTTGGCCGGCTGACGCTCTACGACATCATGAGCTGTCCCGTGGTGTGCGTGGAGGCCGACCAGCCCGTGTTCGAAGCGGCCATGCTCATGAAAAAACGCCGCATGCGCCGGCTGGTGGTGGTCGACGACGACCGCCGGGTGCTCGGGCTTGTTACCCAGTCGGATATCGTGCGAGGGCTCGAAAGCCGCTATGTGCGCAGCCTCAAGTCGGCCCTGGACGAGAAAAGCCGGGCGCTGCGGCAGGTGGGCGACAGCCTGGACGAAAAGACCCTCTTTCTCGACAACCTGTTGCGCAGCGCCGAAACGGGCGTCGTCGCCGCCGACGAGCAGTGGCGCATAACCTACGTCAACCCGGCGGCCGAGGACATTTTCGGCATCTGCGGCGCGGTCCTTGTCGGCAGGGACATCCGTGAGGTGCATGTGGAGCGCGGCGTGGACCTCGGGGCGCTGGCCCGGGGGCTCGACGCCATTTCGCTGAGCCGCAGCCACGAATTTTCCTTCACCCTCACCGGAAGCGACGAGTCCCGCCACTATGTCGCCCGGGCCTCGGGCATCTACGACGCGCGGGGCGTGCCGGCCGGCTTCATGGTCGTGGTGCGCGACGACACCGAGCGCTGCCGGGCCGGGGAGCATCTCGAACGCCTCACCCGGAACCTCGAGCGACTCGTTATCGAGCGCACGAGCGATTTGACGGCGAAGGCCCGGGAGCTGACGGAAGCCAATGAGCGGCTGCGCGATATGGACGCCATCAAAAGCGCCTTCCTCTCCTCGGTTTCCCATGAACTGCGCACGCCGCTGACCTCGCTTCTGGGTTTTTCCAAGCTCATCGATCGGGATTTCTCCCGCTTTTTTCTGCCCCTGGCCGCCGATGATCCGGTCCTGGCCAAGCGCGGCGGGCGTATCATCGAGAACCTGCGCGTGCTCTCGGTCGAGGGGGAGCGTCTGGCCCGGCTTTTAAACGACTTCCTCGACCTGTCCCGTATCGAGTCCGGGCGCATGGAGTGGCGCGACCGCCCGGTTGAGCTGGCCGAGGTGGTCAAAAACACCCTGGCCGCCGTGTCCGGGCTTTTCGCTTCCCGGCCGGAAGTGGACCTGGAATCGCTGCTGCCGGAGGCCTCGCCCGTGGTGGTGGCCGATCCGGACCGGCTGGAGCAGGTGCTCCTGAACCTCATCGGCAACGCGGCCAAATTCACCGCCGTGGGCGCGGTCACGGTGAGCCTCGACGCGCCGTGTCCCGGGGTGGCCCGGGTGACGGTGCGCGACACGGGGCCCGGCATCGCCCCGGAGGACCGGGAACGCATTTTCGACAAGTTCCGCCAGGTCCGGCGCGATCCCGAAGGTTCGGCCCCGGCCAAGGGCACGGGCTTGGGGCTGGCCATCTGCCGGGAGATCGTGACCCATTACGGCGGGAGCATCTGGGTGGAGCCGGCCCCGGCGCGCGGGGCGGCCTTTGTTTTCGAACTGCCCGCCGTCACGCCTGGAGCGGCGAGCGCCGCGCCGCCCGCGTCCAAAGCACGGCGGCGGGAAAAGCCGCTCGTGCTCGTGGTCGACGACGATCCGGCCGTGTCCTCGTTTCTCATCCAGTTTCTGGAAGGGGAGGGCTACCGGGTGGCCGCCGCCCACGACGGCGAATCGGCCCTGGCCGCGGCGGAAAAGCTGCGCCCGAGCGTCATCACCATGGACATGGCCATGCCGGGGATGGACGGCCGGGCGGCCATGGAGGCCTTGCGCCGGGATCCACGGCTGGCCGCCATTCCCATCCTGGTCATCACCGGCCACGGCGACGCGCCGCTAGGCGCCGCCGACGCGGTGCTGCCCAAGCCCCTCGACCCCGAAAAACTGCTGGCCGCCATTGAGGCGCTTTTGGCCCGGAAATGATGCCCCGCGATACGGACGGACCCTTTACAACGGGGCGGGGATGCTTATTTGAAAGGTGTAAGGGGAGCGGTTCTCCAAGCGATATGGGAGCAACGGAAACGGAGGGCTGAAAGAAATAAAAGTCAACAACCATACCAAGCGCATCGAGGCGCACTTTTCCGAGATTCGCCAGACGTCATAGGAAGAGTTCCCGAAGCAAGCTTCGGAACCGGTTGTGTAAGCAACTCCTGCGTCGACGGCGAATCTCTTTTTTTGTGCCTTTAGCAAAAGAGACCGGGGGGAAACTTTTCTGTAGAAAAGTTTTCCCCCAGACCCCCTTTCAAAAGACTTTTAACGATAACAGCTTGTCACCGTTAAAAGTTTTTGGGAGGGGAGAGCGCGAGAGGGGAACCCTTTTTTCAAAAAGGGTTCCCCTCTCGCATCGCTTTCCATTTATTTCCGTCTATACCGTACCGTCGGCGGGTGGAGTGATATTCCATTTCTTGCGTACCAGCGTCTCGAGTTCCTCACCGGCCACGGGCTTGGAAAAGTAGAATCCCTGGGCGCTTTCGCAGCGCAGGTCCGACAGGGCTGTGCGGTGCTCGGCCAGCTCCACCCCTTCGGCCACCACCTCCAGGCCCAGTTTGTGCGCCATGGCGATGATCGTGCGCACGATCTCCATGTTTTGTTCCGCCTCGTTCATGTTCCCCACGAACGAACGGTCCACCTTGAGGCTGTCGAAGGGGAAGCGCTGGATGTAGGACAACGAGGAATAGCCCGTGCCGAAGTCGTCGATGACCACTTTGACCGACAGGGCCTTGAGCCGCTTGATGGTGTCCACCGCCTCGTCGGCGTTGTCCATGAGCACGGATTCGGTCAGCTCGAGCTTGACCAGCGAGGGGTCTATGTCGGTTTCGGTCAGGATGGCGGCCACTTCCTCCACGAAATCCGGCCGCTTGAACTGGCGGCCGGAAATGTTGACGGAAAGCGTCAAATGTGTGGCGTCCGGGTTTTCCTTGCCCAGGGCCACCATGCGCCGGCAGGCCTGGCGCAGGACCAGGGCTCCGAGATCGTTTATCAACCCGGTTTCTTCGGCGATGGGAATGAATTCGCTTGGCGGGATCGTCCCCTGGGTGGGATGGAACCAGCGGGCCAGCGCCTCGACGCCGGTGATCTCGCCTGTCGTCAGCGACACGATGGGCTGGTAGTGGACCGTCATTTCGCCCGATTCCAGGGCATGGCGCAAGGCCAGCTCCATCTCCATGCGGCGCTGGGTGAGCACCCGCATGCCGGCGTCGAACACGGTGTAGTGGTCGCCGCCGTGCTCCTTGGAGCTGTACATGGCGTTGTCCGCATCGCGCAGCACCTGGTCGGGGTGTTCATAGGCCCCGGAGCCGAGCACCACGCCGATGCTGCACGTGACGAAAATTTCCTGTTTCTTGAGGCGAAACGGCGCGGCCAGATGGCGCAGCACGCTGTCGGCCATGGCGCTGGCGTCGGCCAGGCCGGCCACGTCCTCCACCAGGATGGCGAACTCGTCGCCGCCAAAACGGGCCAGGGTGTCCACGTCGCGCAGAAGCTTTTGCAGCCGGTTGGCGATGACCATGAGCAACCGGTCGCCGGTGACGTGGCCGAATGTTTTGTTGACCAGCTTGAAGCGGTCTATGTCGAGATAGACGACCGCGTAGAGGGCCTCGGGATTGCGTTTGAGGCGCTTTATGGCCTGATCCAGGCGGTTGAGGAACAGGGCCCGGTTGAAAAGCCCGGTCAGGGTATCATGGAAGGCGTCGTGGAGGATGTGCTCCTCGAGCTGCTTTTGCCGCGAGATGTCCGTGAGGATGACCAGCGCGCCGGGCAGCGCTCCGGTAAGCGGCGTCACGACCATGGAGCGCCAGCTTGTGGACTGCGTCTTGCCGTAGGACAGGTCCATGGCGTAGCGGGGCGCTTTTCCCTTGAGCACCGCGGCCAAGCCTTCGCGCACGGCCTTGGCGGACGAGGACTGGAGAAGGGCGTTGCAATAGTCGGTGAAGGCGCGTCCCACGGGTTCGCCCGGGGCGATCTCCCGCAACAGGGACTGGCAGGAGGCGTTGGCCGCGACGACAACCCCCGCCGCATCAAGAACGGCGGCGTATGATGGAAGGGATTCCAGCAGGTCGGAAGGTTCGGGAAGCATGACCCTCGGTCGCCGGTTGCTTGAGTGGAGGAGCAATTTGGCCGCCGCTGTCGCGTTTTTTGTAAGGGTTTTGGAATGAACCGTAAAGAGGACAGATGCCCGGCCACGCGTTCTCCCTCAAAACGCCTGACAGGGCTGCCACAACCCACGAATTTTTTATTTGGCATAAGATGCAAGTAAACACAACGCCTTGACCTTGGCTTTCGAAAGGGCGCTCCACCCGGGCCGTTCTTGACTTTTCGTTGGCGCCCCGTCATAGACGAACTTCCCGGGCAATGTGCCTTGCCCGGATGTTGGAGGGAAGAGCGCCCCGTGCGCGGAGCCGATTTTCTCCAGCAAACGCGGAATGTTCTGGCATTTTCCAGGGTGAGCGCTTCTCCCTGGAGCGGCAGAGGGTTTAGTGACGACATCCTGGCAACATAGGGTTTACAAGTCGGCTTTGACGCCGCCCAGGGGTTTTTCCGGAAAACCGGGCATGGCGGCTACGAGCCAAACCTTTTAAGGAGGACCGGTCATGTCCATTGTTATCGACGACGACGCTTGCATGGGTTGTGAAGCCTGCGTGGAAACCTGCCCCGACGCCTTCGAGATGAACGGCGACGGCGACAAGGCCGTTGTGAAAGACGCCGATTCCGACGCCGAGTGCGTGGACGAAGCCATCGACGCTTGCCCGGCCGAAGCCATCAGCAAGTCCTGAATTCGTTCGCCCGTCACGGGCAAAACCGCGCCGGGAAACCGGCGCGGTTTTTTTATTTCCGGCGGCGCCAATCAGTTCCGCCGATTCCGCCAGTGATTGTCGCGAATTTTCGCTATGGTTTCCGTGCCATGGCGCATCGTTTGTCCATGGGCAGGCCATGGGCGGCTTCTTCGTCGAGAATGCGTTGCAGATCGCGCGGCGGGGGATCCATCACCCGAAAGCCCATCTTTTCATAAAATGGCTGGTTCCAGGCGACATGCCGAAAGGTCGTCAAGGTGATGGCCCAGAATCCTTGGGCTTTGGCCGCCTCGATGGCCCGATCGAGCAGCGCCCGGCCGATGCCGCGCCGCTGGAGCTCCAACGCCACGGCAAGCTCCCAGATGTGGAGCCCGTCCCCCAGCCGTCCGGCGCTTAAAAAACCGACCGGCGCGTCGTGCTCGTCGACCGCTACCCAGCAATGCCCGTCGGCGATCAGCTCCCTATGGCGGTCCGTTGACAGGACATCGTCCCGCGCGATCCAGGACAGATCGGGCAAAACGAGAAAGGCCGAACCCGCCGAACGTTCGACCGTGGGCAAGACATGGGCATCCGATGGTCGTGCCTGTCTGATTCGCATCCTGTCGCGCATTTTTATACGGGTCGGGCAGCCATCGGGCTTCCCGGATCGCACCATTGAGGTTTCGCAATGGTGAGCCCGATCAGCCAGCATCCGGCAAAAAAGTCGTCTTTACGGATACCTCCTGCCGTATGGGACCGCAAGCAAGCCGCCCCATGGCCTCGCGGCGGAAGCGGCATGGTTATTTCTTTCCGCGGCAGGGTAAGCCCTTTTCACGATCGTCCGATAAGAACAGCGAAGGCCTCCCCGGAGGAGGGAGGAGAAAATAAAAAGGAACGCTTCTTGCTTATGAAAAAGCGTCAGGGGGCTCCACCCCATCCGAGGTGTCATCATGAAGCGCTTTCGAAACTACCTGCAACATCGGCTCAACCCCGTGCACATGTACTGCCGGCTTGTGGATTTCGGCCTGGCCACCGTCAGCGCCAAGCGCGTCTGCTCCGTCTACGAGCGCTTCATCTACAAAGCCTTGCTGTTTCATTAGGAAACGCCGCCCCCTGGTCGTAAGCCGGCCGCGCCACCCTGCCGCCGGCCTTACGGCGCTCCACCCGTCCGCAATCTCCCCCCCTTGGTCAGTGTGCAAATTTTTCTCACTCCGATCCCGATTTGTATCATTTTCGTAACCGGAGCCCTCAGCCGCGTCCCCTCCGGTCTCGCCTCCGCCTTGAAGCATGGCTTCTTTGGGCGTACGTACGGGCACTTTCATAGCCAAGGAGGCGGCGATGGCCGAACGCACGCTGTGCCTGGATATCGGTTCCGGTACCCAGGACGTCTACTACCACCTGCCCGATCTGGAACCGGAAAATTGCCCCAAATTCGTGCTGCCTTCGCCGGCCCGCCGCGTCGCGGCAAGACTTGCCGCGTTGACCGCCGCCGCCAAGCCCGTCTACTTGTGCGGCCGGAATATGGGTGGCGGCTTCTTCAAGGCGTTTCGCGCCCATAGAAAGGCCGGCCTGCCTCTCGCCGCCCACCCGGACGCCGTCTGGGCCCTGACCGACGATCCCAAACGCCTCGAAGACACCATGGGCGTTACCATTACCGAACACCGCCCCGACGGCTACGTGCCCCTGCCGCTGTCCGATTACGACCCCGGTTTCTGGTCCTGTTTCCTGTCCGCCGCCGGACTGCCCGAACCGGAACTTGTCATGGCCTGTGCCCAGGACCACGGCCTGCACCCCGGCAAAAGCAGCCGCGAAGGCCGCTTCAAACTCTGGGAACGCTTTCTGCGCGAGGCCGACGGACACCCCGAAGCCCTGGTCTACGAAACGCCGCCCCCGGAACTCACCCGCTTGGCCACCCTCCAGACCGCCATCGGCGGCGGGCCCGTGGCCGATACCGCCGCCGCCGCCGTGCTCGGCATGCTCACCGACCCGGCCGTCAAAGCCCTCTCCGCCGAGACCGGCGTCATGCTCGTCAACGTCGGCAACAGCCATACCGTCGCCGCCCTGGTCCATCGCCAGCGCATCTACGGCGTCTACGAACACCACACCGGCATGCTGCCCGCCGACGACGTCTGGAGCGACCTCGAACGCTTCCGGCGCGGCGACCTCACCAACGCCGAAGTCTTCGACAAAGGCGGCCACGGCAGCCTCACCCTGGCCTTCCCCGAAACCGCCGGCATCTTCCCCCATACCTGCGTCATCGGCCCCAAACGCGCGCTGCTCAAAGGCTTTGATGTCACCTTTCCCAGCCCCGGCGCCGACATGATGCTCACCGCCTGCTTCGGCTTGGTGGACTGGCTGCGCCGTCGTCGGTAACGGCGACGCGGAGGCGGAAGAGGCGGGGGCTCTGCCCCCGTACCCCCGGCTGAGGCTCCGCCTCTGCACTTCGCCGGGAGGCCACGGGCCCCCGGACCCCCCTTCTGGTGTGCTTTGGCCAGGCGGGAGGTTTGGTTGGTTGGCGGAAGGGCGGAGAGTGGAAGATGGCGGCGGAATTTGTCGGGACGGTGCATGTCGCTTCGCGACAAGCTCGTCCCGGGCAAATTCCGCCTTCACCACGCCGTCGCCCCTTTGGGGCGAACGAAGATTTTATGGGTATGGGAGTATCAATGCCCGACGGTTTGCAGCCATTGTACGAAGGTGGACGTTTTTATGCCGCGACCGAAATGATGCACGACGGCTTCTTCGAAGTGGCGCTGCTGGTCCCGGTTGAAGGCCGCCGTGGCGTCGGTCAGCACAACGACGTCGTAACCCCGGTCATGGGCGTCGCGGAGCGTCGATTCGACGCAGACATGGCTGGCGTAGCCCATCAGATAGATCGTTTCCACGCCGTTGTTGCGCAACATGCTTTCCAGGTTGGACCCGGCAAAACCGCTCGCTCCGGTGCGTCCTTCCACCACCCACTCGCCGGTTCGCGGCACGAACGGCTCCACGAAGGCGCTGCCGGGCGTTCCCTTCCGAAACGTTCCCGCCCTGGGAATGGCGGCCCGCAACCCGGACCGGGCTTTGCCCAGCTCGGGATAGCCGGGTGAAAAACGCAGGCCGACGTGGACGATGTGCATGCCCGCCCGGCGCGCCGCTTCAAGGGCGCGTTCGGACTGTTCGACGGAATCCGTAAACAGCGTGCGATCCTGCATCAGTTTGTTGAGCTTGCCGTCCGCATCGAGCCACTCGCCCTGATACTCGACAAGGGCCAGAGCGCAATGTTCCAATGTGTCGTTTCCCATGGAATGCTCCTGTGACGCGTTTGCGGTGGCGCTTACGAACAGTAGTACGACTATCCCCATCCAAAATTTTCTTGATTTTCGCGCCAGGTCCGTCTCTTTGAACTCTTAAAATGCGGCGCTTCGCCGCTGGCGTGGTTGCCGCCGGGCCGATCGCGGCGACAAGATCCCCCGCCTACCGCTCCTCCACCCACCATCCAAACCCGGTAAAAGGGGGGGCCGGGGGACATCAAGTCCCCCGGCGGTGGGGGCCAGGGGAGGCAGCGCCTCCCCTCAGGCTGCTGAAAAGGCCCGATTGCTGCGTTGCTTCAAAAACTCCAAACCCTCGCGTAGTTATCTACGCGTCGGCCTTGGAGTTTTTTTGCGCCTTGCACTCGAACCTTTTCAGCAGCCTGATTCCTTTGGGTTTATCAACAAGCTCAGGGAAGGTCTCCTCTTCCTTCTTCATTCTTCCTCCTCCGCGAACGCCTCCCTGGCTACGGCCAGGCCGTTGAGGGCGGCGGGGAAGCCGGCGTAGACGGCCATCTGGATGAGGACCTCGGTGATTTGTTCACGGCTGACGCCGACGCTGCGGGCGGCCTTGATATGCACTTTGAGTTGCGGGGCCATGGTGCCCCTGGCGGTGGCGGCGGCGATCATGGCGATTTCTTTTTGGGCCGGGGTGAGGACGGCGCGGGAGATGACGTCGCCGTAGGAGAAGTCGAGGATGAAGCCGGCCATGTCGGGCGCGATATCGGCCAGGGAATCGACGACGCGTTGTCCGGCGGACTGGCTGGTGACGGCCAGGGCGGCGAGGCCGCGTTCGCGCCGGTCGGGGTTTTCGGGCGCGGTCGGGGGCGTGGGGGCGACGCCTTGGGCGGCGAAGACCTCGCGGGCGGCGGCCAGGGCGTTGAGCCCGGCGGGGAAGCCGGCGAAGACGGTGGTGACATAGATGATGTCCACGACGGCTTGGGGGGTTAGCCCGATGGCCAGGCCGGCTTCGATGTGGAAGCGCAGCTGGGGCGCGGCGTTGCCGAGGGCGGCCAGGGCGGCGATGGTGGCGGTCTGGCGCGAGGCCGGATCGAGCCCGGGCCGGGTGAAGACGTCGCCGTAGCCGAATTCCACGACGAACCGGGCCATGTCCGGGGCGATGTCGGCCAGTCCGTCCTGGACGGCCTGGGCTTTTTGGGGGGCCAGGGCGACAAGCGCCTTCCAGCCGCGTGCGTAGCGTTCGTTTTCCATGGGCGCGCCTCCGCAAAGGGTTGTGGTTGTGAGGGTGAGCAAAAGGGCCAGGGCGGCCCGGATGCCGGTTACGGGTGATCGGATCATGGTCGCCTCCCTGGGCTGTTTCGGGCAGGGTAGGCGGGCTGGATTGATATGTGAAATATAATTTCACATTCTGATTGATATGTGGAAAGTATCGATCCATGGAATTGCGGGATTGTCAGTGTTTCGTGGCCGTGGCCGAGGAGCTGCATTTCGGTCGGGCGGCGGCGCGGCTGGGCATGGCGCAGCCGCCGCTGAGTCAGCGGATACGGGCGCTCGAGGAGGAGCTGGGGGCGGCGCTTTTCGCGCGCACCAGCCGCATGGTGGCGCTGACTCCGGCCGGGGAGGCGTTTTGGCGTGAGGCGCGGGCGCTTTTGGCTTTGGCCGGGGAGGCGGCGACGGTGCCCCGGCGGGTGGCGGCCGGGCTTTGCGGACGGCTTCGGCTGGGGTTCGTCAATCCGGCCATGGACGCGTTTTTATCCGCGACTCTGGCCATATTTCGGCGAAATGCCCCGGATGTGGAACTGGTGCTTAGGGAAATGGGCAGCCGGGAGCAGGGCGAGGCCCTGGCCGCCGGGCGGCTGGACGTGGGGTTTGTGCGCCAGGGCGGGCCGGAGCCGCCGGGGGTGGAGGTGGCCGTCCTTTTCCGGGAGCCGTATCTGCTGGCGGTGCCGGCCGGGCATGTCCTGGCCGGGAAGAAGCGGATCGCGCTGGCCGATCTTGGCGGGGAAGCCATGATTTTGCCCAGGCGCGGGCAGGCGTCGGCGCTTGTGGCGGCCATCGAGACGGCGCTCGACGCGGCGGGCGGCAGGCCGGTCGTGGTTCAGGAGGCGGCGTCGAAGTTCACCATGCTGTCGCTGGTCGCGGCCGGGATCGGTATGGCGCTTTTGCCGGCCTCGGTGAAGGTATGGCGGCGGCGCGGCGTGGTTTTCCGGGCGCTCGAGCCGGGGCTGCCGGAGGTGTCGCTGGCGGCGGCCGTGCCCCGGGGGCGGGGGGATGCGGCCGCCGCGCGCCTTGTCGATCTTGCCCGGGCCTGTGCCTCGGGCGCTCAATAAATCTTGCGTTGGGCGAAGCCGCCGCCGAGGACGTTGAAGGTATTTTCCACCACAAAGAAGGCGTGGGGGTCGTGTTTGAAGACGAGTTCCTCCAGGCGTTTCATCTGCACGTTGTTGGTGATGGTGAGGATCACCCGCTTGTCCCGGCCGGTATAGGCGCCGGTGCCGTGCAAAAAGGTCGCCCCGCAGCGAAGGCGCTGCGTGATGTCGCGGGTGATGGTCTCGGTCTGGTCGGAGATGATGAACACCATCTTGCGTTGGTTGAAAAGGGACAGGAAATATTCCATGACCTGGGAAGTGGTGTAGGAGAGGATGATGGAATAAAGCACCAGGGTCGGTTCGTAGAAGGCGAAGCCGGCGGCGAACACGGCCAGATTGAAAAAGAAATTGAACTGGCCGATGCGCAGATTGTATTTCTGGTTGAGCCAGATGGCCAGGATGTCCGTGCCGCCGGCGGAGCCCAGCGAGCGCAGCATGATGCCCGAGCCCGCGCCGAGGACCGCGCCGCCGAAAATGGCGGCCAAAAGCGGGTCGGCGATGAGAACGCGTTCGGGCAGGATCTGCATGAAGAGGCTGACGATGCCCATGCCGAAACAGGTGTACAGGAAGAAGCGGCGCGACAGGCTGTGCCAGCCGAGCAGTAGCAGCGGCATGTTGAGCAGGAAGTAGAGCGGACCCGGACCCAAGACGCCGGTCAGGTAGTAAAGGAGCAGGGCCAAACCGGAGATGCCGCCGGACATAAGTCCTTTGCCCACGGCGAATTCGTTGACGCCAAGGCTGAAGATCAGGCCCCCGAAAGTGAGCAGGCCGAGGTTCCAGAATACGGCGCGGATGTTTTTGGGCATGCCCCCCTGTAGCCTTGCCGGCTTGCCCGGGCAAGGGGATTGTTGCCACCGCGATGGAGCGGGTGTAGCCCTGGCATGGTGTTGTCGGCAACCGGCCGGACATACGGGATTTTTTAACATGGCGTGTGGTGAGCAAGCGTATGGATGACGCCCTGCTGCAGCATCTGAAGGCCGCCCTGTGGGGGTATATGGGCAAGGCGGCGGACTTTTGTCTGGGACTGCTGGAAGCGGCCCTGGGCAAGCTTCTCGACGCGGCTGTCGCGCTGGCCGGCTGGACCGAGCACGTCCTTGCCCGGATCGCGGCCCTGCCCCTGTGGATCACCGTTCCGGCCGCCCTGGCCGTTATCGCCCTGGCGACAGCCTATGCGATGCGCCAGAAGCTCTACGACCGGCTTCTCCTTTATTACGACGTCTGGCTGCTGCGGGAAGGCTACCGCCGGCGGACGCTTACGGTGCGTCGCGGCGCGGTGCGGCGGCGGCGGGTGCTCATGGCCCGGCCGGTGGCGCTGCCGGAACGCTTCGACGCCGTGGCGCTCTACGAAGCCGCGCCGGATCGCTATGCCGTGGCCTACGACCCGGTCGGCGAGGCGGCCGAGGACGTGCGGCTGTACCGCCGCGACAGGCGCGCGGGCCTGCGGGCCATGGGCGAGGACCTGATCCGTCACTTCCGGGCCAATGTGCGCATGCTGCGCGCCGACGGGGAACTGCGGGCGCTGTTTGCCGTGCTCGATGCCCGGGACCCGGATTTCGCCGCCTCCCGGCCGACGCTGCCCGGGGAGGACGTGGAGAAGAGGGGGAAGAAAAGTGCGAGAGGGGAAACCCTTTAAAAAGGGTTTCCCCTCTCGCGCTCTCCCCTTCCTAAATCTTTTAACGGGGATGTATTTTTCCGTAACGGCTAAATTTTATTAAAAGTATTTGGAAAGGGGCCGGGGGAGAACCTTTCGTAAGACAAGGTTTCCCCCCGGCTTCTCCCTCGCGCCTAACGGCGGACGTTGGCCCGGTTGGTGCATGTGACGAAGCGGGCGTTGCACTGGTTGTAGCACAGATTGCGCGCCTGGCCGAAGGTGGCGTGGTTGCAGCGCTGGAAGCAATCGGCCTGCACCCGGTTGCAGCGGGCCACGTCGGCGGCCCTGGCCCGGTCGGACCGTCCGGGTTGCCGCACGACGGCGGCCGGGGGCACGATGACCGATCCCGGAGGGGCCACCACCGGCGCGCCGGGCCGGACAACGCTCGGGGGCTGCGGCACGTATTTGCGGCGCGGTTTGAAGGCCGGAGCCTTGGGCACGGGCTTCGTCGGCGTCGTCACGCGGGGCGGTTTGGGCACGGGCGCGGTGGGCGCGGTCACTCTGGGAACCTGGTTTTTGAAGATGGGCTTGCCCGGCTCATTGGGATTGATGGGCTGCCTGGGCGCGGAGCCCGAAGAAAGCGGCACGATGGGCTCGGCGGCAAAGACCGGCGCTGCTACGGCGAGCGCCAGGCAGAAAAGAAATGTCTTGATGCGGGGGTGCATGGGGTAAGCCTCCTTTATCGCAAAAAGCGTTATGCCGTTTGACAGCATGACGCGATCCTGCGAAAAAATATACCGCCAAGAGGTATGCAGGGAGTATGCCGTGGATGAGGCCTCGTTGGAAAAGGCGGCCGGGCTTCTGGCCCGGTCCAAGACCGCCATCGCCCTGACCGGCGCCGGTATTTCGGTGGCCAGCGGCGTTCCCGATTTCCGCAGCCCCGGCGGCCTCTGGGACCGCTACGATCCCATGGCCGTGGCCACGACGACGGCCCTGGACCGCGCGCCGCGCCAAGTCTGGGAGTTTCTGCTCGACGCCATTTCGGTCATCGGCCCGGCAAAACCCAATCCGGCCCATGCGGCCCTGGCCCGGCTGGAGGCGGCGGGGCGGCTTGCCGGCATCGTGACCCAAAATATTGACGGGCTGCATCAGGCCGCCGGATCGAAAAACGTGATCGAATTCCACGGCGGCATGGAGCGCTATTTCTGTATGGGCTGCGGCCGGGCCCACGCCCCGGAAGCGGCGCTTTCGCTGACCCGGGCGGACATCCCCTGGCGTTGTGAGGCCTGCGGCGCGGTGGTGCGGCCGGACATCGTTTTCTTTGGTGAGGCCATACCACTTGACGCCCTTGATAAAAGCGGTCAATTGGCCTTGGCCGCTGACTTGATTATCGTGGCCGGAACATCGGGGGAGGTCGCCCCGGCCAATCTCCTGCCCAGGGAGGTGAGGGCCAGGGGCGGAACGGTCGTGGAAATCAATCTGACGGAAAGCGCCCTAACGGGGCTCGCCGACGTCTCGATCTTCGCCGCTGCGGAGACCGCCTTGCCGGCCCTGGCCGAGCGCGCGCTTTCCTAACCTCTTACATTTCCCACAGGTGGGTCGCAATGGATGCGCTTACGCCGCATGGCGGCTTTTGGGCCATGATGGCCAATGCCACGCCGACGGTCATTTTCGTCTTGTGTGTCCTTGGGGTCATGTCCCTTGGCTGTTGGAGCATCATCTTCGTCAAGATCTTCACGCTGACCTCGGCCAAACGTGAGACCGCCAGGGATTTCGACAGGTTCCAGGAGGCCGACACCCTGCGTTCGGCCATGCAGTCCCTGGGCCAGTCCCGCCAGTCCCCGGCGTTCAACGTCGGACGGCTGGCCTTCGAGGAACTGGTGCGCATGGAGCAGGCCGATCTCGATCCGGCGGAAAAAGGCCACATCGCCATGGACAACATCCGCCGGGTGCTGCGCCAGGGCGTGTCCCAGGAGCTGGCCAAGCTCTCGAGCTCCCTGCCGTTTCTGGCCACCAGCGCCAACGCCACGCCCTTTATCGGCCTGTTCGGCACGGTATGGGGCATCATGAACTCGTTTCACTCCATCGGCCTTATGCAGTCCGCCGCCCTGGCCGCCGTGGCCCCGGGCATCTCCGAGGCGCTGATCGCCACCGCCATCGGCTTGGCCGTGGCCATCCCGGCCGTCATCTCCTACAACTTCTTCCTGGGCTACATCCAGGCCATCGAGGGCGAGCTGGTCAACTTCGCCGGCGCGTTTTTAAACCGCATCCAGCGCGAAGTGACCTGGACCCCGCGCGACGCCGAGGCCCCGGCCGCGGCCCGTCGCCGGCCGGCCTCGGAGAGGTTCTAGGCCATGGGCATGCAGGTCGGCGGCAAGGGCCGCTTCATGGCCGACGTCAACGTGACCCCCTTCGTGGACGTCATGTTGGTGCTCCTCATCATCTTCATGGTCACCGCGCCCATGATGACTCAGGGGTTGCAGGTCGACCTGCCCCAGACCCGCGCCGTCTCCGTGTTGCCCAAGGAAAGCGACAGCGTGGTGTTGACCATCAAGGCCGACGGTTCCCTGTACCTGGACAAGTACCAGGTGGAACTCGGCGATCTGGGCGGGCAGGTGCAGCAGCTGGTGACCGCTCAGAAAAAGCAGCTCTTTTTGCGGGCCGACAAGTCCGTCCCCTATGGCACGGTGGTTGCTGTCATGGGCGTGGTCAAAGAGGCTGGCGTTGATAAGCTCGGCGTTGTGGCCGAAGAAGAGAAAACGGCCGCGCCCTCCCCAGCCGCCAAAAAGAAATAGGACCCGGACGCGTCGCCCGACGTGTCACAGCGAGTGCCCCATGCGCGTTCTTGGCTGGATATTTTCCATCTTCCTGCACCTGACGGTGGTGCTGGCAAGCCTCGTCTTCATCAATATCGAGCCGGTCAAATTCCAGCTCAACGTTCCCGTGTACGAAGTCGACCTCGTCTCGCTCGGCGCTCCCGGCCTGCCCCCCGGCGAACCCGGCCTGCCGCCGGGACCCAAGGGGCCGGGCGACAGGCCCCAGCCCGGTCCGCCCGAACCCGAGGGAGGTCCCGGAGATGCCGCCGAGGCGCAGGTGCCCGAGCCGGCTAAGGCTCCGGCCGAACCGGCCAAGCCCACCGCGCCCGAGCCCGTGGCCGCCGTGCCCCAGGCGCCGGAACCGGAAACCAAATCCGAGCCGAAGACCGAACCCAAGCCCGAGCCCAAAATCGAGCCCAAGCCGGATTTCAAAAAACTCGAGGAAGAGACGCAGAAGGCCGAACAGGCCAAGAAGAAGGCCGAGGAGGCCAAAAAACTCGAGGAAATCAAGAAGGCCGAGCTGCTCAAAAAGGCCGAAGACGCCAAAAAGGCGGAAGAAGCCAAGAAAAAAGCGGAAGAGGCCAAGAAGGCCGAAGAGGCGAAAAAGAAGGCTGAAGAGGCCAAGAAAAAAGCCGAGGAAGCCAAAAAGGCCGAAGAAGCGAAGAAGAAGGCTGACGAAGCGAAAAAGAAGGCCGAGGAGGCCAGGAAGGCCGCTGAAGCCAAAAAAGCCGAGGACGCGAAAAAAGCCGCCGATGCCAAGAAAGCGGCGGAAGCGGCCAAAGCCGCCGCGGCGGCCAAGGAAGCGGCCTCCGCCAAGAACGTTTTGGCCAAGGCGCTCAAGGATGCCAAGGCCAAGGCCGGAGAAGGCGGCGGCAAAGGTTCGGGCAAGGGCTCGGCCGGCGGCGATCCCTTGGCCAAGGCCCTGGCCGATGCCCGTCGCATGGCCGGTGGCGGCGGCGGCGGAGGAGGCGGCGGTGGCGGCGGCAGCGGCGTCACCATGGGGGTCTATGCCCAGATCGTCAACCGCGAGGTCAAAAAGAACTGGCGTTTCCCGAGCGGCTCCCGCCAACCGCTTTTGGCCGTCGTGGAAGTGCATATCGACCAAAACGGGCGCATCCTCGAATACAAATTGGTGCAGTCCTCCGGGCAGGCCAGCTTCGACGCCTCGACCGTCAAGGCCGCGTCCGAGACGGATACGCTGCCGCCGCCGCCGCCGGGCCTCAATGTCCTGCAACTGCGGTTTAGCTCCCAGGAGCTTGGGCGGTAGGATCGCGACCGGGGATCGCATTTTTTTCCGGGGGGCATTTGCCTGGGCCCCGGGAACAGGCTATAGGCCGAAACATGGGAATACCCGTGCCGGCCGCGAGGGCAGGCTCCCCGGCGACATCGCCGGGGCTTAACGACAAACCGGCAAGCAGCGAGCATCAGGGACTTGGACAATGACCACGCGCGCGCATAAGCGAATCATCAGTGTTTTCGGGGCACTTTTCATGCTTTTGGGCATTTTGTCCGGACGGGCACCGGCCCAGACTTCCCTGGCCGTGGACATCCAGGGGCCGGGACAGGCCAAAATGAACCTGGTCCAGGCCAGGCCCTTTGCCGACGGCGGACAGATGACCCCGGCCGACAAGCTGCAGGATCTTATCAATAAGGATTTGCAGTTCCTTCCGTTCCTGCAACTGGTGCCGCCCTCGAATATCCCCGGCCAGATCGGCGGGGCCACGGCGGACCAGATTGATTTCAAGCCCTTCAGCATGGGCAAGATCGACGTGCTCGTCACCTCCAAATGGACGCCCGGCGGCAACCTCGGCAACGTGGAGCTGCGCGCCTTCGAGGTCTATTCCCAGAAGGTGATCGTCGGCAAAGGCTATGACAGCGTCACCGACGCCCAATTGCCCGATATCGCCGACCGCTTCTGCATGGAGCTCATGGCCGCGCTTACCGGCCAGGGCGGTTTTTTCAATTCCCAGATTGCTTTCGTCAAACCCAGCTCCGGCAAGGGCACCGACATCTGGACCGTGCGCCCCACCGGCCGTGGCCTGACCCGCATCACCCACTACAATGAGCTCGGCATGGCCGAAAGCCCGGCCTGGTCCTTCGACGGCCGCAGCATCGCGTTTACCCTCATCGGTTCGCGTTCCCATTACCTGGGCGTGTGGTCCGGCGGCGGCAAGCCCCAGGTCTACACCCTGCCGAGCACCAACGTGGTGAGCCCGCGCTTTCTGCCAAACGGCCAGATCGCCGTCAGCGTGCGCATGCACGGCAAGGCGGATATCTACCTCCTAAACGCCAACCACCAGCCGGGACGCGTGCTGGCCGGCGGTCCGGGCATCAACGTCTCCCCCAGCTTCGACGCCTCGGGAAGCCTCATGGCCTTCGTCAACGACCAGGCCGGCAATCCCAATATCTACTTGCAGAATGTGAGCGGCGGCTCGCCCCGGCGCATCACCCCGTCGGGCTACAACACCAACCCGTCCTTAAGCCCAGACGGCAAGCTCATCGCCTACACCAAGCAGCTCGGGGGCGCGCAAAAAGTTTTCGTCCACGACATGACCACCGGCCAGGATACCCAGGTCACGTCGGGCGGCGGCTCGGACGAGAACCCCAGTTTTTCGCCGGACGGCTATTTTATCGTGTTTTCCTCGACCCGTAGCGGTCAGAAAAAATTGTATGTCACGACCCGTCACGGCACGCCGCCGATCATGATCCCCACCGGCGACGGAACAGCCCAAATGCCTTGCTGGGGGCCGCTTCCGAAGTAGTGTCACGGTTTTTTCCATTCCATGACGATCCTGTAATGGTCGCGTCCAATATGACAAAGGACGGAATAAATGGAGTCCAGGGGTTAGCAAAAGAACACAACTATGCAGAACGGCCATAATTTCCCTGTTGCATTTTATTGCAGGAGGCGTAATTGGAGGCGCGTTCCGGTTGGTGCTTCGCCAGCCCCATCGAGAACACGGCCAGGGGTAAAGCTCCTGGCTCTGTAACGCCCGGGCGGGCTATGTGAGGAGGAAGAAAAAATGACGCGTTCGAGGATTTTGACTTTGGCGGTACTGGTGCTGATGCTTTCCCTGACGGGATTTGGTTGCGCCAAAAAAGCCGGCGGCCCCGGCGATGGTTCCGGAACGAGCTGGGAAGACCAGGAAAAGGCTCGTTTGGAACAGGAGCGTGCCCTGCGGGAAAAGATGGGACAGGCCGCTAACGAGCTGGCCCAGATGATCCACTTCGCCTTCGACAGCTCCAACCTGACGGCCGAATCCCGGCAGATCCTGACCCGCAAGGCCGAGATCATGCGGCAGTACCCGCAGATCAAGGTCATCGTGGAAGGTAACTGCGACCAGCGTGGCACGGCCGAATACAACCTGGCCCTCGGCGAACGCCGCGCCCAGGCTGCCGCCCAGTACCTGAGCAACCTGGGGATTCCCGCCGACCGGCTGTCCACCGTCAGCTACGGCAAGGAACGTCCTCTGGATCCGGGGCACTCCGAGGCTGCCTACGCCAAGAACCGCCGCGACGAATTCCGCGCCACCTACTAGTTTCCGTTGCTTTCACGCCGTTAAGGCGCAAAAGGCCGCCGGGGTTTCCCGGCGGCCTTTTTTGTGCGTGGGCATGGCCGGGGTGCCACCCCGGACCCCGCCAGGGCTCTGCCCCTGGACCCCCCGGGGGACTTGATGTCCCCCGGACCCCCTTTTACCGGGTTGGGATGGTGAGGTGTGAGCATGGGGGTAGGGGGGCGGCGGAACGCCGTATGTTAGTTGCCGCAATCGGCCCGGCGACACGAGGGGCTTACGCCCCTCGACGCCGGACGCGATTGCGGCAACAACCGCGCCAGCGGCGAAGCGCCGCATTCAAGAAAACAGAGTGTCTTTACATGTCGCCCCAAAGGGGCGACCGGCGTGGTGGAGGCGGCATTTGCTTGGGACGAGCTTGTCGCGAAGCGACATGCACCGTCCCGACAAATTCCGCCTCCATCTTCACCCAACGACCTTCCCGACAGCCAACGTCATTTCCGCCAAGCCAGAGCCGAAAAGGGGGGCCCGGGGGGCGCGCTCGCCCCCCGGCGGAGTGCAGAGGCGGAGCCTCTGCCGGTGGGGTGCGGGGGAGGCAGCGCCTCCCCTGCCTGCGCTATGACCGGAGCCAGTGGAAGATGGCGAGGCAGATGCAGGCGTAGATGCCGGCCAGCACGTCGTCGATCATGACGCCGTAGCCTGCGGGCAGCCAGTTTTCCGAGGCGCGCACAGGTGGCGGCTTGAGGATATCGAAGGCGCGGAAAAGGAGAAATCCGGCGGCCAGTTCCAGGGTGGGCAAGCTGGCGAAGGGCAGGAAGGTGACCCATTGGCCGATGAGTTCGTCGATGACGACGTGGCTGGGGTCTTTTTTCTGGAGCAGGGTTTCGGTGCGGGTGGCGGTGAAGCTGCCGATAAAAAACAAGGCGATGAGGATGAGGACGCGCCAGAAGCCGGGCAGGGGCAGGAAGAGGGCCGGGGCGGCGATGGTGGCCGCGGCCGAACCCCAGGTGCCCGAGGCGTAGGGGATTTTGCCGATGGGGCCGAGTCCTGAAACGAGCAGGGACAGGCGGTCGCCTGTGGTCATGTTCGGGGCCTCCGTGGTGGGGGTGAATTGGTTCGGGCAAGCTACACCGGGGCATGGGGCGGGGCAAGGGGCGGCAGGGCGTCTTGAGTTCGGGGGCGAAGTGTGGGAAAAAGCTGGCGGCGGGTCCTTGGCGCGCCGCAACCCGAAAGGAAGGTGTCGATGTTGAGCCTGCGTTATGCCATGGTGCTCTTTGTCCTGTATTTCATGTTCTTTTGGCTCTTTTATCGTTTCTACTTCCGTCCGCGGATTTATTTGCTGCTGTTGGCCGAGCATTCCTATATGGATCACTATATCGACAAGCTGCCGCATATGTGTGACCGCCCCGACGAGCGGCTCGGCATGATCGAGTTCATGCTGGCCAAACGGAAGCGGTTCGTCCGCACCATGCGGCAATTCGTCTTCACTGCGACGGCCGTGTATGTGGCCCTGCTTATCATCGGCGCAACGCTGTAACGCTTCGGCGGACTTTTTCCGATTCTACTATGAAAGATGAACGTTTTTCGCTCCCGGCCACGGACGATGCGGCTGCATCCTTAGCGCAACGGGTGGTCGAGGCGGCGCGGCAGATTGCCGTGCACTACGGGTTATGGCTGGCCGAGACGGCGCATCAGTTGGGTCCGGAGCGGGCCGTGGCGTTGGAATCCCAGGTCGGGGACGCCTACATTCCGCTGCTCACACGTCGCATTGAGCGGGCGCTGGGGCTTTCCGGGGACATAAACGCCGCCCTCGAAGCCCTGGGCGAGGAGAAGCTCGGCAAGCTGCTCGACGCCCTGGCCGTTTCCTGGCTGGCGGCGGACGGGGTGTGGTTCCGCAAGGTCGAGGACGCCCGGGGCATGCACGATGCCAAGCGGGTCAACGACACCTGCTGGTCGCGCCTGGGCTATTACGAAGCCTTGCGGGCCAAGGCCGCCCTGGCCCTGCCCGAACGGGGCGGACTTCCCGCCCTCAAGGCCGCCTTTGGCGCGCGGCTGGTGTCGCGCATCAACCAGTGGGAGATCGCGGACGAGACCCCGGATTCCTTCGTCCTGCGCATGGTGCGCTGCCGGGTGCAGTCCTCGCGCGAACGCCAGGGCCTGCCGCCCTATCCGTGTATCTCCGGCGGTTCGGTGGAATATACGGCCTTCGCCGCCGGCATCGACCCCGCCATCGTCACCACCTGCGTCAGCTGCCCGCCGGAGATCACACTCCCCGCCTGCGCCTGCGCTTGGCACTTTTCGACGAAATGAAGAGGCGAGAGGGGGAACCCTTTTTGAAAAAAGGGTTCCCCTCTCGCGCTCTCCCTTCCCAAAAACTTTTA